>DATEFR010000139.1:0-4924 GCA_035280545.1 Burkholderiaceae bacterium
CAAGGCCACGCCGCCCAACTGAACCGGGCTCAACGCGCGGCCGTACACGAGCCAGTCGACCAGCACGGCCGCGGCGGGATACACGAACTGCAGCACCGCGATCCGCGCCGCCGGCAACCGCGCCATGCCGGCGTACAGCACGACATACGCCAGACCCGTGTGAATCACGCCGAGACCGGCCAGCCACGCCCAGCTGCTCGCGGCCTGGGGCCAGCCGTGCACCCACGGCCACCAGGCGAGCGCGACGGCGCCGACACCGCACTGCCAGCACGCCAGCGCATACGAGCTCACCCCGCGTGCGCACTTCGCGATCAAGGTCACGACGGCATAGCTCAGCGAACCGCCCAGGCACATCGCGAGGCCGGCCAGGTAGCGCGCATCCCACGCGGCATGCGCGAAGCCGGTGTCGAACAGCCCGGTTGCAAGCGCGAGGCCGGCGAGCGCGACGAGCGCCGCGCCCAGTTGGCGCTTGGTCACCGACTCGCCCAGCCACCAGGCGCCGAAGGCGATGACCCACAGCGGCTGCACGTGGAACACGACCGTCGCCACGCCGATCGACGTGCGTTCGATGGCCGCGAAGAACAGCGCCCAGTTCAGGATCACCAGCACCCCGACCGCCAACGCCGCGAGCATGCCGGCCCGGCTCAGCCGCAGCTCGGCCCCGCGGCGCGTCAGCGCGCCCCAGGCGAGCAGCGCGAGCGCGCCGAACAGGCAGCGGAACCAGACGGCGGTCAGCGGGTGCTGGTGCGCCTCTTCGACGAACACGCCCAGCGTGCCCAGCAGCAGGCCGCCTCCGACCATCAGCCACACGCCCTGGCGCTCGCGGTGTTCGCCGGCCGTCGCGCTCGCAGCGGAGGTCGTGGCGGTGGGGGCGGCGGAGGACATGGGCCGCATCCTCGGCTGGCATGCTCATCCTGTGAAGCGAATTGTTCTGAACACTATCATCCGAAAATCGAATGGATTGAAGAGGGCACACATGGCCGCCGCCGATCTGCAGCTCGACTGGCTGCGCGCGTTCGTCGCGGTGGTCGACAGCGGCTCGCTGTCGGCCGCCGCGCCACTGATCCACCGCTCGCAGTCCGCGGTCAGCATGCAACTCCTGAAGCTGGAGGACGCGATCGGCCGCCCGGTGCTGTCGCGCGGGCCGCGCCACCTCGAGCTGACGCCGGCCGGACTCGAGCTGCTCGGTTACGCGCGCCGGATGCTCGAGCTGCAGCGCGAGGCGCTGACCGCGCTGCACGGCCCGCTGCTCTCGGGCCGGGTGCGGCTGGGCGTACCCGACGACTACGCCGCCAGCTACTTGACGCCGGTGCTGCGCCGCTTCGCAAACCGGCACGCCGGCGTCGAGATCGAATTCGTCTGCGAACAGTCGACCGCGCTGATCCCGAAAGTGCAGCGCGGCGAGCTCGACCTCGCGCTGGTCTCGCGCGACCGGCCGAACCGCGGCACGCTGCTGTTTCGCGAGCCACTGGTGTGGGTCGGTGCGATGCAGCACGAGGTGTGGCGGCGCGACCCGCTGCCGGTCGCGGCCTACGAACCCGGCAGCGCGGCGCGGCGCGACGCGCTGGCCGCGCTCGCAACGCAGCGCCGCCCGTACCGCATCGTCTACAACAGCTCGAGCCTGGCCGGTCACCTCGCCGCGGTCGAGAGCGGCCTGGCCGTCGCGGTCCTGACGCGCTGCAGCGTGCCGCCGGGGTTGACGATCCTGGGCGACAGGCACGGCCTGCCGCCGCTGCCGGCGGTCGAAGTGGCCGCGGTGCGCAGCAAGGCGTCGATGCGCTCGCCCGCGGTCAACGCCTTGCACGAGCAGATGCTGCAGACGCTCGTTCTTGACCGCAGAGGCGCAGAGGGCGCAGAGATTCGCAGAGGAAGCGAATGAATTCTTGACCGATCAGGCGGCTTCGGCGGTCTGGAGATCGGCCAGCCGCGTCTCGTAGAGCGCGGCGATCAGATCGGTCTGCGTCACCATGCCGACGAGCTGCCGGTGCGCGTCGACGATGGGCACGTGGTGCAGGCCTTCGTCCGACATCAGGCGGACCAGTGTCGTGATCGGCGTGTCGTCGGTCGCGGTCCGTGCGCGGCCGGTCATGATCTGGCCGACGACCTCGTGCTTGTCGGAGTGCATGCCCGGCGTGCGCCGCAGGAAGGCGCGCAGCCGCGCCCCGAAGTGCTCGAACTCGGGCAGCTCGACATGCCGCAGGAAGTCCGACCGCGTGACGATGCCGAGCACATGGCGCTGCCGGCTCACCACCGGCAGCGCCTGGAGCCGGCGCTCGAGCATCAGGCGCCAGGCTTCGGCGAGCTCGGTCGCGAATTCGACGCTGACGACGTCGCGCGACATGATGTCGGCGCAGCGCGTGTCGCCGAAGCGGCGCCGCAGCGCGTGTGCCTCGGTCTTGCGGAACAGCTCGTCGAGGTCGTCGGCGCTGATGTCCAGCACCTGGTTGTACTCGCGCATCACGGCCTTGAGGTCGTCGGGCGTGAAGCCCAGCCGTGCGGTGGGCGGCACGTCCGCGGTCCGGTGCGGATGCGGCACGACGAGCTGCTGGGTGTGCGGGTAGCGGCGCCCGGTCGCGCGGTTGTAGAACAGCGCGACGCCGAGAATCACGAAGCTGTTCAGCAGCACCGGCGCGAGCACGAAGCCATAGCCGATCGCATGCACCGCGGGCCCGCCCAGCACCGCCGTCAAGGCGACCGCGCCGCTGGGCGGGTGCAGGCAGCGCAGCACGAACATCAGGCCGATCGCGAAGAAGATCGCCGCGGTCGCGGCGGCGAACGGCTGATCGATCAGCTTCGCGCAGGTGACGCCGATCAGCGCCGCCACGACATTGCCGCCGATCAGCGACCACGGCTGCGCCAGCGGACTGGCCGGGGCCGCGAACAGCAGCACGGCCGACGCGCCCATGGGCGCGACCAGCCAGATCGCCGCGGCGTTCGGGCCCAGCACCGCGGCGCTGAGCAGCCCGGTCAGCAGAATGCCGATCCCCGCGCCGGCGCAGGAACGCAGGCGCTCGACAC
This sequence comes from Burkholderiaceae bacterium, assembly GCA_035280545.1. Lineage (GTDB taxonomy): Bacteria > Pseudomonadota > Gammaproteobacteria > Burkholderiales > Burkholderiaceae_C > DATCSE01. The sequence goes on from DATEFR010000139.1 coordinate 3,019, forward strand.
CATCGACCATGGTCGGCGCCGGCAGCAGCGCCTGCAGCCAGTTCGGCAGCACCGGGCTCATCGAAGAGAAAAGACGAAAAGCATGGACGCGCAGATTACCTCAACGCATCGCACGCGCCGCACGCACCGCCAGAGGCCTCGCTACACTGCCTAGCTCCTTCCAAGAACCAACAGGGGACCTGCTCATGCCGCTCAAGCCATCACTGTTCGCCGCCGCGCTCGCGATCGTCGGCGCCGCTTTCGCTATCCCCGCGCACGCGGGCAAGACGCTGGACACCGTGAAGTCGCGCGGCCAATTGGTCTGCGGCGTCAACACCTCGGGGCCGGGCTTCTCGGCCGCCGACAGCCAGGGCCGCTGGAGCGGCCTGGACGTCGACTTCTGCCGCGCCGTCGCGGCCGCGGTGCTGAACGATGCCAGCAAGGTCAAGTTCGTGCCGCTGAACTCGCAGCAGCGCTTCGCCTCGCTGCAGGCCGGCGAGATCGACATCCTGTCGCGCAACAGCACCTGGACGCTGACCCGCGATGCGTCGCTGGGCGTGGTCTTCACCGGCATCAACTACTTCGACGGCCAGGGCTTCATGGTGCCGAAGAAGCTGAAGATCGACAGCGCGAAGAAGATGAACGGCGCGACCGTCTGCGTGCAGGCCGGCACGACCAGCGAGAAGAACGTCGCCGACTACTTCGGCGCGAACGGCATGAAGTACAAGTCGGTCGTGTTCGACACCGCCGAGGCGATCACCAGCGCGTTCTTCTCCGGGCGCTGCCAGGTCTACACGACCGACATGAGCGACCTCGCCGGCGCGCGCACGAAGGCGCCCAAGCCCGACGAGTACGTGATCCTGCCGCAGGTGATCTCGAAGGAGCCGCTGGGCCCCTCGGTGCGACGCGGCGACGACGAATGGTTCCAGATCGTGCGCTGGGTCGGCTACGCGATGCTGGAGGCCGAGGAGGACGGGCTGACGCAGGCCAACGTCGACGCCGAGAAGTCGGGCAGCAAGGACCCCGCGGTGCAGCGCCTGCTCGGCGTCACGGAGGACACCGGCAAGCTGCTCGGGCTCGACAAGGAGTGGGCCTATCGCGTCGTCAAGCAGGTCGGCAACTACGGCGAGAGCTTCGAGCGCAACCTCGGGCCGAAGACGCCGATCGGACTGCCGCGCGGCGTCAACAACCTCTGGACCAAGGGCGGCCTGATGTACGCGCCGCCGATTCGTTGATCCGCACGCCGACCGCACGCACCGCCTGAGCCACGGCCGATGAGCCCGGCATCGTCGGCCACTACGGGCGACGCCGCGTGGCGCGCGCGCCAGCGCTCGCGCCGCCTGCGCGAATGGGCGCTGCAGGCCGCGCTCGTGCTGGTGCTGGGGGCGCTTGCGATCGCGTTCGCGCGCAACGTCGTCGCGAACCTCGAAGCGCGGCAGATCAAGTCGGGCTTCGACTTCCTGCGCGACCCGGCGGGCTTCAACATCGGCGAGCTGCTGTTCGACTACAGCGCGAGCGACAGCTACCTGCGCGCGTTCGCGGTGGGCATGGCCAACACGCTGCGCGTGTCGGTTTTCGGCATCGTGCTGGCCAGCGTGATGGGCGTCGTCGTCGGGCTGATGCGGCTGTCGCACCATCCGCTGCTCGCCTGGCTGGGTGCGGCGTTCGTCGAGGTGTTCCGCAACACGCCGCTGGTGATCCAGCTGCTCGCGATCTATCTGCTGGTCACCGAGTTGCTGCCCGACGCAACCAGCGCGATCGCGATCGAAGGCATGGCGCTGCTGTCCAAGGAAGGCCTGCAGATCGCCGTGCCGCAGGCCGGGCGCGCGGCGCTGGGGGCGGCGTTCGCAGCGCTCGCGATCGCCGGGCTGGCCGCATGGCTGATCGCGCGGCGCTGGCTGGAAGTGGGCGCGGGCTTGATCGGCGT
>DATEFR010000140.1:0-7697 GCA_035280545.1 Burkholderiaceae bacterium
GGGTACAGGCGCGCGCCGCTCAGCCCGGCATGCTCCATCGCGAGCAGGTTGTGGCACGCGGTCACGCCCGAGCCGCACTGGTGCACCACCTCGCCGGGCGCCCGTGCGCCGAGCAGCGTGCCGAACTCGGCGCGCAGCTGCTCGGCCGGCTTGAAGCGGCCGTCGGGTGCGAGGTTGTCCTTGAAGAAGCGGTTCAGCGCGCCGGGGATGTGACCGGCGGCCTTGTCCAGCGGCTCGACCTCGCCACGGAAGCGCTCGCCGGCACGCGCGTCGACGATCGCCAGCGTGCCGAGCCGGCGCAGCAGCGCATCGGCATCGGTGGTCGCGACCAGCGGTTCGCGCTCGGGGTAGGGCGGCCGGGCCGGCGCCGCTGGGGTCGCGGTGGCGACGAGGGTGCCGCCGGCTGCCGTCCACGCGTCCACGCCCCCATCGAGCACGGCAACGTCCGCATGCCCCATCCAGCGCAGCAGCCACCACAGCCGCGCGGCATACGGTCCGCCTTGCGCGTCCAGCGCGACGACGCGGGTCTGCGGCGCGATGCCGCAGCGGCCGAGCAGCTCGGCGAAGGCGCGCCGGTCAGGCAACGGATGGCGGCCGCGGAACACGCCCTCGGCGTCGACCTTGGGTGCGCTCAGGTCGCGCTCCAGATGCAGGTAGATCGAGCCCGGCAGGTGGCTCGCCCGCCAGCTGCGCTCGCCGGCCTCGGCGTCGGTCAGGTCGAAGCGGGTGTCGACGATGACGAGGTCGGGTGTGCCGCGGGCGATCAGGTCGCGCAACTGCTCCGCGGAGATCAGCGTGCGGGAAGGGGTGTCGACGGTGGTCATGATTCCAGCGGTGCGTTGGCCGTGTCGGCCGGCGCTGCATTGCGGCTGCGCAGCAGCGTGGCCGAGAGTCCGGCGATGACGATCAGGCACATGCCGGCAATCGCCATCCAGGTCACCTTGTCGGCGAACAGCAGCACGCCATAGGCGAACGAGAACACGATGCCCAGATACTGCAGGCTCGCGTTGACCAGCGTGCGGCCGGTCGAATAAGCCCGCGTCATCAGCAGTTGCGCGACGGTGGCCAGCAAGCCCACGGCGAGCAGCAGCGCCGCGCCGCGCCAGGTGTGCGCATGGAACTCGCCGCTGGCGAGGGTCGTCAGCAGCCCGGCGCAGACGCCGCCCAGCGAGAAGTAGAAGACGATGCGGTACTCGGGCTCGCCGGCGCGGCCCAGTGCGGTGACCTGCAGGTACGCGGTCGCCGAGATCATCCCGGAGAGCAGCCCCATCAACCCGTGCCAGAGCTGCTGCTCCTCGATCGTCGGCCGCAGGATCAGCGCGACGCCGGCAAAGCCGAGCAGCACCGTCCCGATCAGCCGCCCGTCGACCCGCGCGTTGCCTAGCATCACCGCGCCGCCGATCAGGAACATCGCCATCCACACCGACGACATGTAGTTCAAGGTCATCGCGGTGGCCAGCGGCAGCTTGCCCAGCGAGTAGAACCACAGGCTCAGCGCGATCACGCCGGAGAGGCTGCGCCAGAAGTGCATGGCCGGCACCTTCGTCGCGACGGTGCCGCCGCGCGCCCGCGCGAACAGCGCCATCAGCAGCGCGCCGGTGAGGCCGCGGTAGAACACGATCTCGCCGGCGTCATATTGGGCCGAGGCGAGCTTGACGCAGACGCCCATCGTCGCGAACAGCAGCGACGCGAGCACCATCAACCAAGCGGCGCTGATCCGGGGGGCTGCCTGGCCGTGTTCTTCTTCGGTCGACGCCTGGGCCGACGTCGACGCCGTCATTCCTGCATCGCCCGGCGGTACCACTCGTGGAATTGCTGCATCCCGTCTTCCATCGGGCTCTGGTACGGGCCGACCTCGTCGTCGCCGCGCTCCATCAGCGCGCGGCGGCCGGCATCCATGCGCAGCGCGATCTCGTCGTCCTCGGCGCAGGTTTCCCAGTACGCGGCCTGCTCGGCTTCGACGAACTCGCGCTCGAATGCGGCGATCTCCTCGGGGTAGAAGAACTCGACGACGTTCAGCGTCTTCTGCGGGCCCTTGGGGTGCAGCGTCGAGACGACCAGCACGTGCGGGTACCACTCGACCATCACCGTCGGGTAGTAGGTCAGCCAGATCGCGCCGTGCTTGGGAGGCACGCCGTTGCGGTACGCGAGCACCGCGTCGTGCCACTTTTGGTAGGCCGGCGAGCCGGGCTTCGCGAGCTCGTTTTTCGCGCCCACGGTCTGCACCGAGTGCTGCGGGCCGAACTCCCAACGCAGGTCCTCGCAGGTCACGAACTGGCCCAGACCCGGGTGGAACGGCGCAACGTGATAGTCCTCCAGATAGACCTCGATGAAGGTCTTCCAGTTGTAGTCGCACTCGTGCAGCTGCACGTGGTCGAACACGTAGCCGCTGAAGTCCAGATCGGCCGCCGGGCCGATGCGGGCGAGGTCGTTCGCGACCTGACGCAGCGCGCCGCGCTTGTCGCCGGCGCGGCGATCCTCGAAAACCATGCCGTTCCAGGTCTGCACCGGGTAGTTGTTCAGGTTCAGGCACGGGTCGTCGGCAAAGTGCGGGGCGCCGATCAACTGGCCGTGCAGGTCGTAGGTCCAGCGGTGCAGAGGGCACACGATGTTCTGGCCGCCGCCGCCGCCGCCGTTGGCGCCGACGTTGCCGCGCCCGCGCAGCATCACCGACTGGCGATGCCGGCAGACGTTCGAGATCAGTTCGACGCCACGCGGCGTCCGCATCAGCGCGCGGCCCTCGCCTTCGTGCAGCAGCGTCTGATAGTCACCGACTTCCGGAACCGAGAGTTCGTGCCCCATATAGCGGGGCGAATACTGAAAGATGCGCTCCATCTCCCGGGCATAGACGGCCGGATCGAAGTAGCGGGTGACGGAGAGTTGCGAGCGGCTGCGCTCCAGAGCTTCGAGGGTGACGCTCAGGTCGGACATGATCCCAGGGAATCCTCCAAGGTCGGGTGCCGAACGGCTCCTGCAGGAGATTTCCCGCCAGGAGCGTCCGTATCCGGATCAGAGTGAAAGGCGCTTCGAGAGAGCGATGGGGAGGCGGATTGTACCCAGGGGTTCGCGCGTGCGTGGGCGCAACACCGACCGCGCGGCAAGGCCTTCGGACACATTCGGCTACGGCCCGAACAGGTGCTCCAGGCACTAGGGAGGGGCGGGGGCCCGGGGCTGACTACAATCTCGCCTGATATTTCGCATGGCAAAGAATCCCCTCCAGACCCCGACATCCGCCCCGGAGGCGTCGGCGCAGCCGGCCACCTACGAAGAGGCGCTGGCCGAGCTCGAACGCCTGGTGGCTGCGATGGAGAGCGGCGAATTGCCGCTCGATCGTTTGCTCGAGAGCTACAAGCGCGGCGCTGACCTGCTGAGTTTTTGCCGCGGCCGTCTCGAAGCCGTGGAAGAACAGGTCAAGGTGCTCGAGGATGGGCAACTCAAGCCGCTGGGTTCGCTCGGCAAATGAACCACCGTTGCGCTGCATGAAGCCGAACGCCGAATTCGATGCCTGGGTCCGCGATCAAGTCGACGCGGTCGAAGCCGCGCTGACCGCCTGGGTCCCCGAGGACGCGCCGGCCGGGCTCGGCACCGCGATGCGCTATGGCGTGCTCGACGGCGGCAAGCGCCTGCGCCCGCTGTTGGTGCTCGCCGCGGCGCAAGCGGTGCACGGCGTGCCCGAGGCGGCGATGCGCGCGGCGGTGGCGGTGGAGCTGATCCACGCCTATTCGCTGATCCACGACGACATGCCCTGCATGGACAACGATGTGCTGCGCCGGGGCAAGCCCACCGTGCACGTGCAGTTCGGCGAAGCGCAGGCGATGCTGGCCGGCGACGCGATGCAGGCCTTGGCCTTCGAGGTGCTGACGCCCGAGAGCGGCGTGGCCCCTGCGCTGCAGGCGCGGCTGTGCTCGTTGCTCGCGCGTTCGGCCGGGCATGCCGGCATGGCGGGTGGCCAGGCGATCGACCTCGCGAGCATCGGCCTGCAGCTCGATGAGCGCACGCTGCGCGACATGCATCACCGCAAGACCGGCGCACTGCTGCAGGCCAGCGTGCTGATGGGCGCCGCTTGCGGCGAGACCAGCGCCGCGCAGTGGCAGGCGCTCGCCGACTACGGCGACGCACTGGGCCTCGCCTTCCAGGTCGTCGACGACATCCTCGACGTGACCCAGGCCTCGTCCACGCTGGGCAAGACCGCCGGCAAGGACCAGGACAACAACAAGCCGACCTACGTGACCGTGCTCGGGCTCGATGCCGCGCGCCGCCATGCGAACGAACTGCGCGACAAGGCGCAGGCCGCCTTGGCGCGCAGCGGACTGACCGACGCGGCGTGGTTGAGTCTCTTGGCCGATCGCGTGGTCGAGCGCGACAGCTGACGGGGGTAGCTGCATCACCATGAAACACGCGTTGCTCGAAACCATACAGTCGCCGGCCGATGTGCGCCGGCTCAGCCGCGCCGAGCTGAAGCAGCTCGCGACGGAGTTGCGCGATTTCGTGCTGCAAAGCGTGTCGCAGACCGGCGGCCACCTGTCGTCGAACCTCGGCACCGTCGAGCTGACGATCGCGCTGCACCACGTGTTCGACACGCCGCGCGACCGGCTGGTCTGGGACGTGGGCCACCAGACCTATCCGCACAAGATCCTGACCGGCCGGCGCGAGCGCATGGCGACGCTGCGCCAGATCGGCGGCATCTCGGGCTTTCCGCGCCGCGACGAGAGCGAGTACGACACCTTCGGCACCGCCCATTCTTCGACCTCGATCTCGGCCGCGCTGGGCATGGCGGTCGCGGCGAAGCTCAAAGGCGAGGACCGCAAGGCGGTGGCGATCATCGGCGACGGTGCGATGAGCGCGGGCATGGCGTTCGAGGCGATGAACAACGCCGGTGTCTCGCATGCGGACATGCTCGTGATCCTGAACGACAACGACATGTCGATCTCGCCGCCAGTCGGCGCGCTGAACCGGCACCTCGCGCGGCTGATGAGCGGCAAGTTCTACGCGGCCGCGCGCGACACCGCGAAGAACGTGCTGAAGAACGCCCCGCCGCTGTTCGAGCTGGCGCGCCGCTTCGAGGAGCATGCGAAGGGCATGGTCGTGCCGGGCACGATCTTCGAGGAGTTCGGCTTCAACTATGTCGGCCCCATCGACGGTCACGACCTCGATTCGCTGATCCCCACGCTCGAGAACCTGAAGAACCTGAAGGGTCCGCAGTTCCTGCACGTGGTCACGAAGAAGGGCTACGGCTACAAGCTCGCCGAGGCCGACCCGGTCAACTATCACGGCCCGGGCAAGTTCGACCCGGCGGTGGGCCTGGTCAAGCCGGCGACACCACCGAAGACCACGTTCACGCAGGTCTTCGGCCAGTGGTTGTGCGACATGGCTGCGGCCGACGACCGCCTGGTCGGCATCACGCCGGCGATGCGCGAAGGCTCGGGCATGGTCGAGTTCGAGAAGCGTTTTCCGAGCCGCTACCACGATGTCGGCATCGCCGAGCAGCATGCGGTCACGTTCGCGGCCGGGCTGGCCTGCGAAGGGCTGAAGCCCGTCGTCGCGATCTACTCGACTTTCCTGCAGCGCGCCTACGACCAGTTGATCCACGACGTCGCGATCCAGAACCTGCCGGTCGTGTTCGCGCTCGATCGCGCGGGTCTCGTCGGCGCCGATGGCGCGACCCATGCCGGTGCGTATGACATCGCGTACCTGCGTTGCATCCCGAACATGAGCGTGCTGACCCCGGCCGACGAGAACGAGTGTCGCCAGGCGTTGACCACCGCGTTCAAGCAGAACCACCCGACGTCGGTGCGGTATCCGCGTGGCGCCGGTGCCGGCGTTGCGATCGAGCCTGCGCTGACCGAGATCCCGTTCGGCAAGGGCGAGATCCGGCGCACGATCGAACGCCAGCCGGGCTCGGGCGGCCCACGCGTCGCGATCCTCGCGTTCGGCACGCTGCTGTACCCGGCACTGGCCGCGGCTGCGAAGCTCGACGCGACGGTGGCGAACATGCGCTTCGTCAAGCCGCTGGATGCGGCCCTGGTTGTCGAGCTGGCGCGCAGCCACGATGCGCTGGTGACCGTCGAGGAGGGCTGCGTGATGGGCGGCGCGGGCTCGGCGGTGCAGGAGGCGCTGGCCGCGGCCGGCCTCGAGGCCCCGGTGCTGCAGCTGGGCCTGCCCGACGAGTTCGTCGAGCACGGCGACCCGGCCAAGCTGCTCGCGCTGTGCGGGCTGGACGCGACCGGCATCGAGCAGGCCATCCTGAAGCGCTTCGGCGCGAGGCCGGCGCTGGTGCGCTCGGCGGTGAACCACTGACGGCGGGCGGCGCCGGCTCGGCGCGCCACCGTTGAACGGGGCCGAACGCCTCGTTCAAGTCCTTGCCGGCGCGCCCGGTCCCGTTTGCTGGCATGCTTGCGGCCATGACCAATCTGAAAGACGCGCTCCACATCCCCGATACCCAAAGCGAGCGGGACGAACGCCATCTCGCGATCCAGCGGGTCGGCGTGAAGGGCGTCCGCTATCCGCTGGAACTGCGCATCGGCGATGCGGTGCTGCCCACCGTGGCCGCGTGGGACCTGGACGTGGCGCTGCCGGCCGAGCAGAAGGGCACGCACATGTCGCGCCTGGTCGCGTGGCTGGATGCGATCGACCGGCCGCTCGATGCCGCGACGCTGCGCACCCAGCTCGGCGCGATGCTCGAGAAGCTGCATGCGGCTGAGGGCCGGGTCGAGGCGAGCTTCCCGTTCTTCCTGCGCAAGCGTGCGCCGGTCAGCGGCGTGCAGAGCCTGCTGGAGTACCAGGGCCGGTGGATTGCCGAGACGCGCGCCGGCGCGACGACCGTCTGGGCCGAGGTCGTGGTCCCGGTCAAGTCGCTGTGCCCGTGCTCGAAGGAGATCTCCGACTACGGCGCGCACAACCAGCGCTCGCACGTGACGATACGCGCCGAGCTGCTCGCCGAAGTCGGCTGGGGCGAGCTGGTGCGCTTCGCCGAGGATTCGGCATCCAGCGAGATCTGGCCGATGCTCAAGCGCGCCGACGAGAAGTGGGTCACCGAGCGTGCCTACGAGAACCCCAAGTTCGTCGAGGACCTCGTGCGCGACGTCGCGCTGCGGCTCAACACCGACGAGCGCATCGGGCGCTACGCGGTGGACGTCGAGAACTTCGAATCCATCCACGCGCACAGCGCGTACGCGCGCATCGAGCGCGCGTAACGCAGCGCGGTCAGGGCGCGAGGGCCCGGCGCAGGCTGGTTTCCAGCGTCTTCGCGTTGACCGGCTTGACCAGGTACTCGAACGCGCCCAGGCTCATCGCCTTGATGATGTCGATCGACAGCGAGTCGCCGGTCAGGATGGTCACTCGCAGCCGGCGGTTCGCAATGTCCTCGCTGAGCATGCGCACGACATCGAGTCCGGACATGTCGGGCAGATGCATGTCCAGCAGCACGAAATCCGGTCGCTCGCGCTGCACCAGCTCCACGCCTTCCTGGCCGGTCGACGCATGCAGGATCTCGACCTCGCGGTGCGGCGTCAGCAGCGCCTTGACCAGTTCGAAGTACATCGGCGCGTCTTCGATGTAGACGACCTTGCCGTGCAGTTCGGCACTGGCCGGGTCGGACGTCTGGGCGGGAGACTGAGCGTGCGGCATGAGCGGAGCGTACACGCCGGCGTGTCGGGCCGGTGACAAACTGCAGCATAGGCCCGTGGTGCCGACGCGTG
>DATEFR010000141.1:0-8506 GCA_035280545.1 Burkholderiaceae bacterium
TGTGCGCGCCGTCGGCCGTGCGCAGCGGCACGCGCGGCGCGAGCGGCGCGACGTCAGCGCGCTGCGCGAGGCGAACGCGCCAGGCCGCATCGCCGCTCATGGGCCGCCGCCTTCGAGCAGCTTCAGCAGGCCCGCCTCGTCGAGCACCGGCGTGCCGAGCTCGTTCGCCTTGTCGAGCTTGCTGCCGGCCTCGGCACCGGCGACGACATAGTGCGTCTTCTTCGAGACCGAGCCGCTGACCTTGCCGCCGGCCGCTTCGATCCGGTCCTTCGCATCGTCGCGGCTCAGGGTCGGCAGCGTGCCGGTCAGCACGAAGGTCAGGCCCAGCAGCGGCTTGGGCGTCTTGTCGGCGGTGCCGTCGCTCTCGGTCCAGTGGATGCCGACCGCGCGCAGCTGCTCGACGACCTCGCGGTTGTGCGGCTGCGCGAAGAACGTGTGGATGCTCTGCGCGACGATGGGCCCGACGTCGTTGACTTCGAGCAACTGGGCCTCGCTCGCATCGAGCACGCGGTCCAGCGCACCGAAGTGCTTCGCGAGGTCCTTCGCGGTGGTCTCGCCGACCTGGCGTATGCCCAGCGCATAGAGGAATCGTGCCAGCGTCGTCTCCTTGCTGGCCTCGAGATTCGCGAGCAGGTTCTGCGCGCTCTTCTCGCCCATGCGGTCGAGCTCGAGCAGCTTGCCGACGCCGAGCTTGTAGAGCTCGGGCAGCGTGCGGATCAGGCCGCTGTCGACGAGCTGGTCGACGAGCCTGTCGCCCAGCCCTTCGACATCCATCGCGCGCCGGCTTGCATAGTGCAGGATCGCCTGCTTGCGCTGCGCCGGGCAGAACAGGCCGCCCGAGCAGCGCCAGTCGACCTCGCCCTCTTCGCGCGTGACCTCGCTGCCGCAGACCGGGCACTTGCCCTTGAGCCTCTTGTACAGGTCGAACGGCTGCGCGTCGGCCGGCCGCTTCTCGGCGATGATGCCGACGACCTCGGGGATCACGTCGCCGGCGCGGCGCACGATCACGGTGTCGCCGATGCGCACGTCCTTGCGCTCGATCTCCGACTGGTTGTGCAGCGTCGCGTTGCTGACGGTCGTGCCGCCGACGAACACCGGCTGCAGCTTCGCGACCGGCGTCAGCTTCCCGGTTCGGCCGACCTGGATGTCGATGTCCAGCAGCACCGTGGTCTGCTCCTGCGCCGGGTACTTGTGCGCGCAGGCCCAGCGCGGTTCGCGCGACTTGAAGCCCAGGCGCTCCTGCAGCGCGAGCTCGTCGACCTTGTAGACCACGCCGTCGATGTCGAACGGCAGCGCGTCGCGCCGGGCGGCGATGCGCTGGTGGAATGCGATCAACCCGGGGGCGCCCTGCACGACCTCGGCCTCGCCGTTGACCGGCAGCCCCATCGCGCGGAACGCGGCGAGCAGCTTGCCCTGGGTCGCCGGCAGCGGCCAGCCGTCGACCTGGCCCAACGCATACGCAAAGAACGACAGCGGCCGCTTCGCCGCGACGTTCGCATCGAGCTGGCGCACGACGCCGGCTGCCGCGTTGCGCGGGTTCACGAAGGTCTTCTCGTTCTTCGCCCCGGCCTCGATCAGCTTGCGCTGGCGTTCGTTCAGCGCCTCGAACTCGTCGCGCCGCATGAAGACCTCGCCGCGCACCTCGAGCACCGGCGCGTCCACGCCCTTGAGCTTGTGCGGGATGCTGCGGATCGTGCGCACCGTGTGGGTCACGTCCTCGCCGGTCTCGCCGTCGCCGCGCGTGGCGGCCTGCACCAGCGTGCCGCGCTCGTAGCGCAGGTTGATCGCCAGGCCATCGAACTTCAGCTCGGCGGTGTAAGCCAGCGGCGACGCGTCATCGGCCAGGCCCAGCGACTTGCGGACCCGGGCGTCGAACTTCTCGGCGCCGGCCGGCGTCGTGTCGGTCTCGGTGTAGATCGAGAGCATCGGCACGGCATGCTGGACCGGCTTCAGGCCTTCGAGCACCGCGCCGATCACGCGCTGGGTCGGCGAATCGGGCGTGATCAGGTCCGGGTGCTCGGCCTCGAGCGCCTCCAGCTCCTGGAACAGCTTGTCGTACTCGGCATCGGGAATCGTCGGCTGATCGAGGACGTAGTAGTGGTGCGCGTGCTCGCGCAGCTCGGCGCGCAACGCATCGGCGCGTGCGGCGGGTGAAGCGGGGGCTCGGTGGCTCATCCGGCGATTGTCGATCAGCGCATGGCGCGCATGCACCACCGCAGAGACGCAGAGACGCAGAGAACGCAGAGAGCCGCAGAGATCCTATTTGCATTCTCTGCGCCCTCTGCGCTCCTCTGGGTTCTCCGCGCCTCTGCGGTAAATCTTCAGCTGAACAGCCGCCGCGCCGCCGGCGAGCCGGCCGCGAGGTCGCGCGCGGCGAGCTGCTCGTAGAGCCGCGTCAGGTCGGCGCCGATCGCCGCGAAGCTCTCGGGGCCCAGCGCACGCCCGTCGTCGTCGACGATCGCGGCATCCATGCCCGCCGCCAGCGCCTGCGCGCTGTTCTGCCAGAACGCGAACGGCTCGAGCTTCGCGTCCGTCTGCGGCACGTCGAAGCTCAGCATCACGTCGCGCACCGCAGCCAGATTCGGGTCGTCGGCAAGCGCGGCCTGCGAATCGAAGGTCAAGGTCAGCACCGGCGGCGCGCCCTCTTCCGCGGCCGGCAGCACCAGCCGGCCCGGCACCACGCCGGGCACGAAGCCGTGCCGCGCGGCGTGCTGCTGGATATAGCCGACGCTCCATGCGGCGCCGTGCGAGCGCAGGTGCACCCCGAGCTGGGCATCGTGCTGGCTCGCGAAGCCGTCGAGCTCGCGCGCGCTGGCCACCGCCTCGAGCATGTCCGGGAAATCCGGCATCGCGCCGATCGCGTCGGCGAACGCCTGGGTCTTCTGCACGAATTCGGAGTACTCGATCTCGTTCATCGCACCGGTGCGGTTCGCGAGCTGCACGCCGGCCTGGAACTCGCGGTAGCGCTGGCCGGCCTGCGGCGCCTCCCATTCGGCAGTCGCGCTGTTCAGCCCTTCGATCAGGAACGGCTTGCCGCCGGCGCGGCGCGACGCCGGCAGGTGCGCGACGACCTGCTCGCCGCTGACCGGCGCCTCGACGGCCAGCGGCGCGATCGCATCGACCAGCGCATCGAGCCGCACGACCACGCGCTTGCTCGGGCGCCGCTCCTTCGAGTCGAGCAGCGGTCCGTCGCCCGGTTCCGCACCGGGCAATGCGGACAGCGCGTCGAGCATCATGTCGCCCAGCACCGGCTCGCGCGGCTCGGGGCGCGCCGCCTGCTCGGCGGCGCGCTTCGGCCCGGCCTTGCGCGCCTGCCACGCGCCGTGCGCGATCACGCCGGCCAGCACCAGGCCACCAAGCGAGCCGAGAGCGACCATCAGGCTGCTCATGGGTTTCGGCGCCCCACGCGCACTTCGACAAGCTCAGCGCAATCGGGGAAAGATGCTCTCAAGTTCATGCCGCCTCGGCCATGCTGACGGCCGCATCCATGTCGACCGTGACGATGCGCGATACGCCCTGCTCCTGCATCGTCACGCCGATCAGTTGCCCGGCCATCTCCATCGCGATCTTGTTGTGGCTGATGAACAGGAACTGCGTGCCCTGCGACATCTCGGTGACGAGCTTCGCGTAACGCTCGGTGTTCGCGTCATCCAGCGGCGCGTCGACCTCGTCGAGCAGGCAGAACGGCGCGGGGTTCAGCTGGAAGATCGCGAACACCAGCGCGATCGCGGTCAGCGCCTTCTCGCCGCCCGAGAGCAGGTGGATGGTCGAGTTCTTCTTGCCCGGCGGCTGCGCCATCACCTGCACGCCGGCATCGAGGATCTCGTCGCCGGTCATCACGAGCTTGGCGTTGCCGCCGCCGAACAGCGACGGGAACATCCGGCCGAAGTGCTCGTTGACCTGGTTGAAGGTGGTGGCCAGGAGGTCGCGGGTCTCGAGGTCGATCTTGTGAATCGCGTCCTCCAGCGTCTTGATCGCGTCCAGCAGGTCGGCGTTCTGCGCATCGAGAAACGTCTTGCGCTCGCGCGACGCGGTCAGCTCGTCGAGCGCCGCGAGGTTGACCGCGCCCAGCGCGTTGATCTCGCGGTTGATGCGGTCGATCTCGCCCTGCAGGCCTTGCAGCTTGACACCCTCGGCCTCCAGGCTCGCGCCGAATGCCTCCAGGTCGACATTCGCGGCCACGAGCTGCTCGAGGTACTGCGCGCCGCCGAGCTGCGCCGCCTGCTCCTCGAGCTGCAGCTTCGTGATGCGGTCGCGCAGCGGCTGCAGGCTCTGCTCGTGCTGCAGGCGCTGCTCGTCGGCACGCTTCAGGCGCAGGGTCAGGTCGTCGTATTCGCTGCGCTTCGCGCCGAGCGCGGCTTCGCGGTCCAGCTTCAGCGCGAGCGCGTCCTGCAGGCCGGCCTGGGCTGCGGTGTCGGTCAGGCGCTCCAGCTCTTCCTGGATCTGCGCGTTCGATTGCGCGTTCGCCGCGAGCTGCTGCTGCGCGGTTTCGATGGCGCGCTGCAGCTCGCCGCGCCGCGCCGCGAGAGCCCGGGCGTTGAACTGCGCCTCCTGGGCCTGGCGCTCGAGTGCGCGCAACTGCTCGCGCGCATCGGCCAGCTTGCGCTCGGCGGCGATCACCGCCTCGTCGAGCTCCGCATGACGCTCCTGCGTGTTCGCGAGCTGCATGTCCAGCTCCTCGAAGCGCGCCTCGCCGGTCGCGCTGCGCTCGGCCAGTTCCTCGAGCTGCGCGTCGATCTCGGCCAGCTCCTCGTCGAGCTGGCTGCGCCGCGTGCTCGCCGCCTCGGCCAGCTGGGTGAGCTGCAGCAGCTCGACCTGGAACTGGTGCGCGCGGGTCTGCGCCTCGGCCGCTTCGCGGCGCGCGACGACCAGGCGCTGCGACGCATCGGTGTACGCCGCATCGGCGCGCACCAGGCCGCTGCGCGACTCCTCGACGATCAGCGCCTGGGCGCGCGACTGGCGCTCGAGGTTCTCGATCTCCTGCGCGCGCTGCAGCATGCCGGCCTGCTCGGAATCGGGCGCATAGAACGCCACCGCGTACTGGCTGATCGCGTGACCCTCGCGGGTCATGATCACCTCGCCGTGGGTCAGCTTGTCGCGCGAGGCGAGCGCCTCGTCGATGTTCTGCGCGACGTAGACGCCTTCGAGCCAGTCGTTCAAGAGCGCCTTCAGCCCGGCATCCGACAGCCGCAGCAGCTCGGACAGCCGCGACAGCGTCTCGTGCGTGTTGCTGATCGCCGCCTGCGGCGGCGTGTAGAAGGCGAGCTTGGCCGGCGGTGCATCGGCGGCGAACGCGCGCACGATCTCGACCTTGCCGACCTCGAGCGCGTTGAGCCGCTCGCGCAGCGCCGACTCGAGCGCCGTCTCCCAGCCCGATTCGATGTGGATCTTCGTCCACAGCCCCTGCAGCCCATCCAGGCCGTGCTTCGCGAGCCACGGCTTGAGCTTGCCTTCGGTCTGGACCTTTTCTTGCAACGCCCGCAGCGCCTCGAGCCGCGCCGACAGGTCGGCCTGCTTCGCCGCATCGGCGTTCAGCGCGTCCTGCTTCGTGCGCCGGTCGGCGTCTATCGTGGGGACCTGCTCGGTCAGCTCGTGCAGCCGCTCGTCGGCCACGCGCTGCGCCTCTCCGGCGACGCCGTGCTGGCGCTTCAGCTCGGCGATCCGGTCGTCGTCCGGCGCGGCAAGCTGGCCCTTCTCGGCCGCGAGGCGTTCGCGGCGCGTGTTGAACTGGCGCTTCTGCTCGTCGACGTTGCGGCTCTCGGCGGCCAGCAGCTGGATCTGCTGCTGCACCGCCGTGACCTTCGCGCGCTGCTCGTTGCTCGCGTTCTGCGCGGCGCGCACCGCGTCCTCGACGCTCGGCAGGTTCGCGGCCTGCTCCTCGGCCTGCGCGGCCAGCACCTCGCCCTGCTCGTCGGCCTCGGCGATCTGCGCGGCGATCTGCTCGATCTCGTCGTTCGCCTCGTGCTGGCGCTGGCCCCATTGCTCGTCCTGCGCCTTCAGCTCGAGCAGGCGCTGCTCGAGCCGCTGCCGCCCTTCGACGACGTAGCGGATGCGTTCCTCGAGCCGGCTCACCTCGAGCGCAGCCTCGGCGAGCGCGCCCTGGTGCGCATGCAGCTCGTCGCTGGCCGCGTAGTGCGCCTGGCGGATCGTCTCGAGCTCGGCCTCGCCGTGGCGCAGTTCGGCCATGCGCGCCTCGAGTGCGTTGGCCGCCTCGGCCACCGCCTTCTTGACGCGCGCCTCCTCGCTCGCCGCATCGCGGTGCTTCAGGAACCACAGCTGGTGCAGCTTCAGCTCGCCCTGCGCCTGCAGCGCGCGGTACTGGCCGGCGACCTCGGCCTGCTTCTCGAGCTTCTCGAGGTTGGCGTTCAGCTCGCGCAGGATGTCCTCGACGCGGGTCAGGTTCTCGCGCGTGTCCTTCAGCCGGTTCTCGGTCTCGCGGCGCCGCTCCTTGTACTTCGAGACGCCGGCCGCCTCCTCGAGGAACAGGCGCAGCTCCTCGGGCTTGCTTTCGATGATGCGGCTGATCGTGCCCTGGCCGATGATCGCGTAGGCGCGCGGGCCCAGGCCGGTGCCGAGGAACACGTCCTGCACGTCGCGGCGGCGCACCGGCTGGCTGTTGATGAAGTAGCTGGAGGTGCCGTCGCGCGTCAGCACGCGCTTGACGGCGATCTCGGTGAAGCGGTTCCACTGCCCGCCGGCGCGGCCGTCTTCGTTGCTGAACACGAGCTCGACGCTCGCGCGGCTCGCCGGCTTGCGATTGCCCGAGCCGTTGAAGATCACGTCCTGCATGGACTCGCCGCGCAGCTCGCTCGCCTTGCTCTCGCCCAGCACCCAGCGCACCGCGTCCATGATGTTGGACTTGCCGCAGCCGTTCGGCCCGACGACGCCGACGAGTTGGCCCGGCAACTGAAAGTTCGTGGGTTCAGCGAAGGACTTGAAACCGGAGAGCTTGATCGAGTTCAGGCGCATGGCTGGGAAGGGCCGGCGGCTTCGGCGTTCGTAGCGCCTAAGTCATTGATTCGTCTAACAAAAGAGCCCGCACAGCGGGCCCTCGGGCAGCGCGGATGATAGCATCGCGCCCTCGTCAGAATGCTCTCGAAACGTCACGCGTTCGAACCCGAATGGCCAAGTCCAAATCGCTGAATCAACGAGTCGCCCCTGCCACGCCGCCGAGCGCGCCGAGCAAGGAGCTGCAGGTGTTCCCGAACCCGGCGCCCCAGCGCGACTACGTCATCCAGATGCAGGTGCCCGAGTTCACCTGCCACTGCCCGCTGACCGGCCAGCCGGACTTCGCGCACTTCACGATCGAGATGATCGCCGACAAGCTCTGCATCGAGCTGAAGAGCTTGAAGATGTACATGTGGAGCTACCGCAACGAAGGCGCGTTCCACGAGAAGGTCACGAACGACATCCTCGACGACATCGTGAAGGCGACCGACCCGCGCTTCGCGCGCATCACCGCGAAGTGGTACGTGCGCGGCGGGATCTACACGAACGTCGTCGCCGAGCACCGCAAGAAGGGCTGGAAGCCGCAGCCGCGCGTCGAGCTGCCGCCGCAGGAGCAGGCGACCGGGCTCGCCTGAGCCTGTTCGGGAAGCCGCGGCCGCGCTCCCGCGCGACCGCACGGCATCAACCGCGATAGAAGTACGGGTCCAGCACACTGACCGACGTGATCTTGTCGATCGGCAGGTTGTTGCGGCTCGCGGTCTCGCGGATCGCGTCGGGCGACGGACCGTCGTAGACGCAGTAGGTCTTGCGCAGGTCGTCGCTGACGTACGAGTGGACCCAGGTGACGCCGCTCTTGGCGTTGTTGTCGACGACGGTGCCGCAGATGTCCGCGCCCTGGCCGTTGACCGGGATCCGCAGGCCGTCGGGGAATGTGCGTTCGACGATGTAACGAGGCATGGTGTGCTCCAGATGAGGTGACAACGGCGGAATCGAGCCGTCGCCAGCAGAGTAGGCAGCAGCGCTTCGAACGACCACGGCGCGATTGCCCAGATTGCGCGCGCTCTTTGCCTATTTCGCAGCGGCGTTGCCACCTCGCGGCCGTGCTGCCGCCACCGCCTCGGACCGCGACGTCACGCCCAGCTTCGCGAACACCGCGGCGACATGGTGGTCCACGGTGCGCACCGAGCGGCACAGCCGCTCGGCGATCTCCGAGTTGCGCAGCCCGGCTGCCAGCAGTTGCAGGATCTCCTGCTCGCGCGCCGTCAGCTGATGCGGATTCGCCTGGGTCGAGGCACGCGGCCCGCGCGGGACGCCGCGCATGCCGGCGGCTCGCAGCTGACGGCGCAACCGGTCGGCGGCCGGCGCCGCACCCAACGTTTCCCAGATCGACAGAGCCTGCAGCCGCTCGGCATCGCCGCCCTCGGCGAGTGCGCGCGCCTGCTCGTACGGGCAGCCGAGCTCGCCCCAGGTCTGCGCCGCGTCGCGCCAGCGGCCGCGCAACTCGAACGCATACGGCGCCGCCGCCGACTCAGGAGCTGCATCCAGCGCGCCCGCGCGA
>DATEFR010000142.1:0-2180 GCA_035280545.1 Burkholderiaceae bacterium
GCCCGATCCGAGGAAGGGCAGCTCGGTGCGCGCAACCTGGCGCGCGACCAGCAGCAGGCCCAGATCCGCCAGCGACGCCGTCGCATCGCCCGCCCTACGCCCGACGGCGCCGTGGTCGCGCACACGCGCCCGGCCTTCCGCAATCTCGACGACCGATGCCGCCACCGACATGCCCCGTGCCACCGCGACGCGGCGTGCGAGGTCCGCATCGTCGCCCCGGTCGGGCACGAGCACCAGTCGGGGCTGAAGCAACGCGCAGCGCCGTGCCACGGCCTCGGCCAGCGCATCGGTGGTCGTGGCCTGCGTAATGGGCAGGACTTCCAGGCGATCGATGCCGAGGCCCGCCGCATCGAGCCGCAGCGACGGCTCGTCACACGGAATCACGACGACCACCGCTTCGTCGGCACGCGCCAGCAGCGCGGCCGCCGCGATCGTCTCGCGGGCATGCTCGTCGAGGCCGCCGGCGTCGGCATGGGTGACGACCAGCAGGCACGCCGTGGCGGCCTGCGCCAGGCGCGGCCGGCGCACGTTGACGTGTGCCTCGGCGGCGTGGCGCAGGTCGCGCTCGCCCTCGGTGCCCCCCAACACGATGCGGCGCAGGCCCTGCGCCGTGATCAGCGCAGGGCGACGCGGATCGAGGCGCCGCATCATGGCCGCAGCTCCACGGCGCGGGCCACCAGTTCGGCCACGTCCAACACCTCGGGCCGCTTGCCGACCACGCCTTCGAGCATCGCGGTGCACTGCGGGCAAGCCACGGCGACGATCTCCGCGCCGGTGGCGCGGGCGTCGTCCATGCGGATGTCGGGGATGCGGCGCTTGCCGGGGATGTCCACGGTCGGCGCCCCGCCTCCACCGCCGCAGCAGCGCGCGGTCATGCCGTGGCGCTCCATCTCCACGACGCGGATCCCGATCGCCTTCAGCGCACGCCGCGGCGCCTCGATCTGGCCGTTGTAGCGGCCGAGATAACACGGGTCGTGCAGCGTCACGGTGGGCAGCGCAGCGCCCTCGCCTGCCTTCGGCCGCAAGGCCCGGCGCTCGAGCAAGTCGGCGAGCAGCTCGGTGTGGTGCCACACGCGGGTCCGCCCCTCGGCCAGGCGCTTGGCCCAGGCCGCGTCGAGCAACGGGTACTCGTTGCGCAACGCGTGCAGCAGGTGCGGATCGGCCGTGACGAGGTTCGCCGCTGGCCGCGTCCACAGCGTCGCGATGAGCTGGCGCGCCAGGCGTTGGTAGCCTGCTTCATCACCGAGACGGCGGGCCACGTCGCCGCAGTCGGTTTCGGCCGCGCCCAGCACGGCCGGCACGATCCCGCCGGCCTTCATGGCCTGCACCAGCGCGCGCAAGGTCTTCTGGCCGCGCATGTCGAAGCCGGCTTCGCCCGCCAGCAGCAGCCACTCCACCGGCTGCTGGGCTTCGGCCAGCGGCAGGCCCAGGTCGGTGGCCCAGTGGTAGCGCGCGACCAGCGGATACCGGCCCTGCGTGTCGGTCTCGCGCAGCGCGGCGAGCACCTCGCCGCCCTTGTTCGGCACCGTGCCGCCCACCAGCGTGAGGTTGCGGCGCAGGTCCACCACCAGATCCACATGCTCGATCAACATTGGGCAGGCCTGCACGCAAGCACGGCAGGTCGTGCAGCTCCACAAGGTCTGCTCGTCGATCAGGCCGGGCACGATGGGCCGGTCCGGCGCGCCGGCATGGCGGCCGATCTCCTGGCCCGGATACGGATTGCCGTGGTAGCGCGCGTCGCTGCCGCCGGCCATGCCGACGACCAGGTCCTGCACGAGCTTCTTCGGGTTCAGCGGCTGGCCCGCGGCATAGGCTGGGCACGCGGCTTCGCACTTGCCGCACTGCACGCAGGCGTCGAACGAGAGCAGCCGGTTCCAGGCCAGGTCGATCGGCTTCGCGACACCGAGGGCATCGCGGTCCAGCACCAACGGCTTCAGTGCACTCGCGGTACGCTGCGCCGTCGGGCCGACGTTCTGATGTTGGAAGCGCTCGGGCCGCGGATGCAGGCCCAGGTGCAGCAAGCCGGCGACCGCGTGTTTCATCGGCCCGGCCAAGCCCACGCCCAGCGCCAGCTCGGCGGCGCCGGCGCCCAGCGCGAGCGCGCACAGCGCCGCCCACCACGGTGCGATCTGAGCGTGCCATAACGCGCCGACGGCCAGCGCTGCGGCCCCCACCGCGCC
>DATEFR010000143.1:0-9406 GCA_035280545.1 Burkholderiaceae bacterium
CTCGGGCATGACCGGCACGGCCGACACCGAGGCCTACGAGTTCCAGGAGATCTACGGCCTCGAGACGGTCGTGATCCCGCCGAACAAGCCGACGATCCGCAAGGACGAGCTCGACCTCGTCTACAAGACCGCGCGCGAGAAATACGACGCGGTCATCAACGACATCCGCGACTGCCACGAGCGCGGCCAGCCGGTGCTGGTGGGCACGACCTCGATCGAGAACTCCGAGCTCATCTCGGGCCTGCTGACGAAGGCCAAGCTGCAGCACCAGGTGCTCAATGCGAAGCAGCACGAGAAGGAAGCGCAGATCGTGGCGCAGGCCGGCCGGCCCGGCGTGATCACGATCGCGACCAACATGGCCGGCCGCGGCACCGACATCGTGCTGGGCGGCAACGTCGAGAACCAGATCAAGTTCATCGACGCCGACGCCGAGCTGGACGAGGCCGAGAAGGCACGTCGCGCGAAGCAGCTGCAGGACGAGTGGCAGAGCCTGCACGAGAAGGTCAAGGCCGAAGGCGGCCTGCGCATCATCGCGACCGAGCGCCACGAGTCGCGTCGTATCGACAACCAGCTGCGCGGCCGCTCCGGGCGCCAGGGCGACCCGGGTTCGTCGCGCTTCTACCTCTCGCTGGACGATCCGCTGATGCGCATCTTCGCCGGCGATCGCGTGCGCGCGATCATGGAGCGACTGAAGATGCCCGATGGCGAGGCGATCGAAGCCGGCATCGTCACCCGCTCGATCGAGAGTGCGCAGCGCAAGGTCGAGGCGCGCAACTTCGACATCCGCAAGCAGCTGCTCGAGTACGACGATGTCTCGAACGACCAGCGCAAGGTGATCTACCAGCAGCGCAACGACATCCTCGAGGCAAACGAGCTCCAGGCGCAGATCGCGAACCTGCGCGAGAGCACGATGACCGACGTGGTGCGCACCTACGTGCCGGTCGGCAGCGTCGAGGAGCAGTGGGACCTGCCCGGACTCGAGAAGACGCTGCGCGACGAGTGGCAGGTCGACCATCTGGCGCTGGCCGCCGAGGTCGAGAAAAGCCATTCGATCAGCGACGAAGACATCGTCGAGAAAATCGTCAAGGCCGCCGACGAGTCGTTCAACGCGAAGGTCGAGCGGGTCGGGATCGAGCAGTTCACGCCGTTCATGCGGATGATCCTGCTGCAGTCGATCGACTCGCACTGGCGCGAGCACCTTGCGGCACTCGACTACCTGCGCCAGGGCATCCACCTGCGCGGCTATGCGCAGAAGAACCCGAAGCAGGAGTACAAGCGCGAGGCCTTCGAGCTGTTCAGCCAGCTGCTCGACGTCGTCAAGATGGACGTGACGCGCATCCTGATGACGGTTCGCATCCAGTCGCAGGAAGAGGTGGCGCAGGCCGCCGAGGCGATCGAGGAACGCGCCGAGCGCATCAGCAACGTCACCTACACGCACCCGAACGAGGACGGCTCGGTTTCCGAAGAGCACGAGCTGACGCCGGTGGCCGCCGCCGCGCTGGCGGCGCAAGTGCCCAAGGTCGGCCGCAACGACCCGTGCCCGTGCGGCAGCGGCAAGAAGTACAAGCAGTGCCACGGCCGGTTGGCCTGAATCGGGACTGAGCGATCACTTGCGGCCCGGCACCCGGGCCGCCGTCGCGTCTGCGCCGCAGTTCCGGGCGGCGGACGCTCGGATGTGTAGCGCCACGTCAGTAACAGGCGGTATTCTTCGCCATTCACACCATGGCGGTCGAGCCCTCCACCGAAGCCGATGTCAAGCGCGAACTGCTTCGGCTCGCGCTGCACAACGCCGGCCGCAGTGTCCTGCTGCAGGTGGCGGCCGTCGTGGTCATCGTCATCTTCGGTGCGCTTGCCGATCGGCCGGTGGCGGCTGCCGCGGCCGGTTTCACCGGTGTCGTGGTCGCCGTCTGGCGCTTGCTGATTGCTCGCCGCTACGTGCGCAGCGAGGCGCTCGACGCCGAACTGGTGCTCAGGCTGCAGCGCGAGCTCGAAGGCAATGCGGCGCTTGCCGGTCTCATGTGGTCGATCGCGACGCTGGGCATCTACCCCGCGCTGAGCGGGACCCTCGCGACGACTTACGTGGCGATCGTGTTCGGCTCCATCACCAGCGCGGCGTTCTTCATGACGCTGGTCGGCCGTTCGTTTGCGATCCTGGCCGGCGTACAGCTCGGGGCGCTGATCATCGCGAGCCTGGTCTTCGAGAGCGTGTTCTCGATCGCGTTGGCGGCGCTGGCGGTGATCTTCGGCATGACGCTGTATCGCGCGGCGATCGAGCTGCGCTCGACGACCACGCGCGCGATCCGGCATGGCCAGGAGGCGCATGCGGCGAACGCCTCGCTGCAGCGAGCCAAGGAACTGGCCGAGGCCGCCAACACCTCGCTGCAGCGCGCGAAGGAGGCGGCGGATGCCGCGAACATGGCCAAGTCGCAGTTTCTCGCGACGATGAGCCATGAGATTCGCACGCCGATGAACGGCGTGCTGGGCGCGCTCGAGCTGCTGCGCACCTCGCGGCTGGACACGCAGCAGCGGCGCCTGGTCAAGACCGCGGCATCGTCGGGCGAATCGCTGATGGCGATCCTCAACGATGTGCTGGACCACTCGAAGATCGAGGCCGGCAAGCTGAACCTGGCGCGCACGCCGCTGTCGCTGCACGCGACCGCCGCGTCGGTGGTCGCGCTGTTCCGGGCGAATGCGCAGGCCAAGGGGCTCGCGCTGGTGCTCGACATGGTGCCGGGCGTCGTCGACCGCGTGCTGGGCGATGCGCAGCGCCTGAAGCAGGTGCTGCTGAACCTGGTCGGCAATGCGATCAAGTTCACCGAGCACGGCAGCGTCTCGCTCTCGCTGAATCCGCTGGGCGGGGCGCGCAGCGGCTATGCGCGGGTGCGCTTCGAGGTGGTCGACAGCGGCGTCGGCGTGCCGACCGACGCGATGCACCGGCTGTTCCAGCCGTTCCAGCAGGTCGAGGCCTCGCGCGGCAAGCGCAACGGCGGCACCGGCCTCGGGCTTGCCATCAGTCAGAAGATCGTCGAGGCGATGGGCGGGCGGATCGGCGTCGACAGCCAGATCGGCGTCGGCTCGTCGTTCCACTTCGATCTGAGCTTCGAGATCGACCCGGCCCCGCCGAGCGGCGATACGGTCGACTCGGCGATGACCGCGCTCGACGGCCTGCCGTCGACGCTGACCGGCACGGTGCTGGTCGTCGAGGACAACCCGGTCAACCGCATCATCGCCGAGGAGATGCTGGAGTCGCTGGGCCTGGCCATCATCGAAGCGCAGGACGGCATCGAGGCGCTGGACGTGCTGTCGCGCCGCTCGGTCGACCTGGTGCTGATGGACTGCCAGATGCCGGTGATGGACGGCTACACCGCGACGATCCACATCCGCGACCGCGAACGCCGCCAGCGATTGCCGCGCACTCCCATCGTCGCGCTGACCGCCGATGCCTACGAGGAGGACGCAGCGCACGCGCTCGAGGTCGGCATGGACGGGCACCTGACCAAGCCCTACACCCGCGATCAGCTGCGCGAGGTGATTTCGGCGTGGCTGTAGTCGCCGGCGCATGCCGGGCGTGCCCGGCTCAGTAGTTCGGCAGCGCGCCCCAGACCGTCACGCCGGTGCCTTGCTCCTCGCCCCACTGGGTGTTGCCGCCGGGGCTGCGCAGCTCGCCCCACGCGGTGTCGAGCTCGATGCGCTTGATCTCCTCGACCGCGCCTTCGAACGCGCCGCCCGCCTTGCGCACCTGGGCGCGCGCGAGCCGCTCCATCAACCGCAGGTCCCGGTCGGTCAGCAACAGCGCCGACTCGGTCCACTGCTCGACGATCTGGGTCAGCGCCTCGTAGGTGATCGGCGCCGCGTGGCGCCGCGCCTCGAGCGCCGCCAGCGTGCCCCGCAGCCGCGGCTGCACCGAGTGCAGCACGGCGTCGATCGCCGCCTCGCCCTCGCCGTCCTCGACGACCACGTCGATCAGATTGCGCCGCAGCAGCTGCTCGGCGGTGTACAGGCGCCCCGACAGGATCATCTCGTTGGCGACCGCGAAGCCCGCCTTGCGGATCGTGAAGTTCCACGCGCCCATGCCGGGGAACAGGTTGAACAGCACCTCCGGAAAGCCGGCCTGCGCGCTGCGCTCGAAGATCACGCGGTGAAACGGCATCACCGATTCCAGGCCGCCGCCCAGCGTGTCGCCCTGCACCAGCACCGTGGTGTGCACGCCGATCTTCGAGGCGTTCTCCATCCACCAGACCAGGTCGATGCAGCGCCGGCCGTACATGCGCAGCGATTCGACATCGCGTGCGCGTATCAGCAGCACGAACAGCGCCAGGTCGCCGCCGAAGTTGAAGACGCCCTGCACATCGGAGGTCATCACGTAGTGCTGGACCAGGCCGGGGTTCTCGCCGATGTCGGTGAAGACGCGATTCAGCTCGGCCATCGCAGCCAGGCTGTAGCACTGGATCGGCTTGACGCAGGTCCGCAGGCGCAGCGCGCGCAGCTCCTCGTTCCATTCGAGGCGGATGTACTTGTAGCGGCGCGCCAGCATCGCGGCCACGCGGGGCGACGACGGGATGTCGCTCATATCGCCTCGAACAGACGGGTGAAGTGGTGGAAATTGAAGATGGTCGATTCGACGATGGCCTCGCGTGCCGGCCCTTCGCCCATCGTGTTCAGGATCGTGCGCAGCGAGGCCATGTGCTCGGCATCCATCGTCGCGTGCGAGCTGATGAACGAGACGCCGCGCTCGCCGTCCAGCAGCAGCGACTCGCGGATCGCGTTCGAGAACGGCCCGCCGTAGACCGACGCGATGACTTCCAGCGCATACAGCATGCCCAGCACCGAGCACGGCTCGCGCCGGTCGGCGGCCCAGTAGTTGTAGCCGTTCAGCGCCAGCGTGTGCACGCCCGGCACGTGCGCGAC
Organism: Burkholderiaceae bacterium; assembly: GCA_035280545.1. Classification (GTDB taxonomy): domain Bacteria; phylum Pseudomonadota; class Gammaproteobacteria; order Burkholderiales; family Burkholderiaceae_C; genus DATCSE01. The sequence continues at coordinate 4,909 of DATEFR010000143.1, forward strand.
CGCGTCGTCACGCGCGACGCCGATCGCCTCGAGATCGTTCAGGACCCACTCTTCGTGGCCCGATTCCTCGTGCATGTGCTCGTACAGGAAATAGCGGACCTGGCGCTGCGAGTCCGGGATGCGGCTGGCCGCCGCGGCGCTGACCGGGTTGAAGTGCCACACGATGTGGTACAGCTCGAGCAGCAAGGCCCGATAGCGCTCCAGTGTCATCCCGTTCGCGACGGCATCGAGCACGACCTGATTGGTTTCGAACTCTCGGCGCGCTTCGTCGGTGCGCATCACGAGGTCGGCGAAGAACGGCATCATCGGCAGAGATCCCCAACGTTGGTGTTTCTTTGATTTTTGTTTGCGGCTCACTGTAATGCACGCTCCGTGCCCACGCCATCCGCAGGTCATACCGGTCAGTGGGATGTTGCACGGACTTCCTACAATCGGTCGGCTCCCATCCTGCTGCTGCTCGACACTGCCATGCCCGTCAATCTTCAAACACCAGATCCCAAAGCGCTGCACCCCGTCGCCGGGGTGATGATCGGCATTGCGATGGCCGGCGTGCGCAAGGCCAACCGCCGCGACCTGACCGTGATGACGCTGGCCGAAGGCAGCTCGGTGGCCGGCGTGTTCACGCAGAACCGCTTCTGCGCGGCGCCGGTGCAGATCTGTCGCGAGCGCTTGGCCCCCGGCCAGGCGGCGCCGCGCGCGATCCTGATCAACACCGGCAACGCCAACGCCGGCACCGGTGCCGATGGCTTGGCGCGGGCGCGGGCGAGTTGTGCGGCGCTCGCGACGGCGCTCGACATCGCCGCCGAGCAAGTGCTGCCGTTCTCGACCGGCGTGATCATGGAAAGCCTGCCGGTCGATCGCATAGTGGCCGCACTGCCGGCCGCCCTGGCCGACCGCGGCGCCGACCGCTGGGCCGATGCGGCTGCGGCGATCATGACGACCGACACGGTGCCCAAGGCCGCGTCGCGCCAGATCCAGATCGGCGGCAGGACCGTCACGGTGACCGGCATCAGCAAAGGCGCCGGCATGATCCGGCCGAACATGGCGACGATGCTGGGTTTCGTCGCGACCGATGCCGCGATCGCCCCCGCGCTGCTCGCGCCGCTGCTGCGCGAGGCGGCCGACCTGTCGTTCAACCGCATCACGATAGACGGCGACACCTCGACCAACGACTCGTTCTTGCTGGTCGCGACCCACCAGGCCGGCAACCCGACTATCACGCAGCTCGCGAGCGGGGACGGCGCGGCGTTGCGTGCCGCGGTGATCGAGGTCGCGCAGCAGCTCGCGCAGGCGATCGTGCGCGACGGCGAAGGCGCGACCAAGTTCATCGCGGTGCAGGTGCAAGGCGGCAAGACCGAAGACGAGTGCCGGCAGGTCGCGTATGCGATCGCGCACTCGCCGCTCGTGAAGACCGCGTTCTTCGCGAGCGACCCGAATCTCGGGCGCATCCTCGCCGCCGTCGGTTATGCCGGAATCGCCGACCTCGACCAGGGCGCGATCGACCTGTTCCTCGACGACGTGCACGTCGTCGAAATGGGCGGCCGACGCGACGCGTACCGCGAGGAGGACGGCGCACGCGTGATGAAGCGCAGCGAGATCACGGTGCGCATCGACCTGCATCGCGGCAGCGCGCAGACGACGGTCTGGACCTGCGACTTCAGCTACGACTACGTGAAGATCAACGCCGACTACCGGAGCTGAGCGTCACGCGCTCGCCCGCGTGCGTGGAGCGCACGCAACGACCGCGGGGCCATCCGGTTGCATGCGCGCCCCGCCGGCTGATACGATCGCGGCTCGCTTCCACATTCGCCCGTACACACCCATGAAACGCCTCGCCATCCAACCCCACGACGCCGACAGCGCCGCGCGCGGGTTCGGGTACGCCTGGCTGGGTGGGGCGAACCTCGCCGCCTTCGGCCTGGTTGCGAACGCGCGACGCCACTCGCCGCGCACGAATCCCTAGAGCCCTCTCGGCTTCGCTTCGATCGACAACGAAGCTTCCGCTGAGAGATTCAGCGGAAGAGTCGATCGGACCATTCGTCTTTCCTTTCGCTGACCCTTGGGCCGAACCTTGGCCCCATGGCGCTCACGAGGCGCCGTGACGACAGAAGAAAGAAGAGGTGCCGCCATGTTGCATGGGTGGCCGAGACAACTGAAAGAGGCGGTGCGATCGCGCAGCGCCGCCCTGCTGGCCGGATGGCTGGCGCCCGACGACCTGCTGCGGCAGGCCACGTACCGCCGGCTCTGGAGCTCGATCCTGATCAGCTCGTTCGGCGGCCAGGTCACGATGCTCGCGCTGCCGTTGACCGCGGCCGTGCTGCTGCACGCGACGCCGACCCAGATGGGTCTCTTGACGACGATGGAGATCCTGCCGTTCGTGCTGTTCTCGCTGCCGTCGGGCGTGTGGCTGGACCGGGTGCGCAAGCTGCCGGTCTACGTCGCCGGCGAAAGCACGATGGCGCTGATCGTCGCAAGCGTGCCGCTGGCCTGGTGGCTGGGCTGGCTCGCGATGGGCTGGCTGTACGTCGCGGCGTTCTGCCTGGGCACGATCTACACGACCGCCGGCAGCGCCGCGCAGATCGTGCTGACGCAGGTGGTCGCGCGCGAGCGGCTGGTCGAGGCGCATGCGAAGAACGCGCTCGCGAACTCGGGTGCCGAGGTCGCCGGGCCGGCGTTTGCCGGCGCGCTGATCAAGGTGGTCGGTGCGCCGCTGGCGCTGCTGGTCGATGCGGCCTTGCTGGTCGTCTCGGCCTTGATCCTGCGCGGCATCGTGATCCACGAAGAACGCAAGCCACGTGCCGATGCGCACTTCTTCAACGACCTGAAGGCCGGCGTGCGCTTCGTCGCGCGGAACCGGCTGCTGGTCGCGCTGGGGCTGGCGGTCGGCACCTGGCAGATGTGCCACAACGCCGCGGTCGTCGTGCAGATCCTGTTCGCGACGCGGACGCTGGGCTTGTCCGAACAGGCGGTGGGCCTGAGCTACATGGGCATGGGCCTGGGCACGATCGCCGCCAGCGTGTTCGGCAGCCGGATCAGCCGGCGCATCGGCCCCGGGCCGTGCCTGGTGCTGGGCTTCGCCGTGTGCGGGCTGGGCTGGACGCTGCTCGCGATCGCACCGGCCAACGCCTGGGGCATCGCGGCGTTCGCGGCGATGCTGATGCTGTTCTCGAGCGGCGCGGTGCTGGTGTTCATCAACTTCCTCGCGCTGCGGCAGGCGGTCACGCCGGAGCCGTTGCTGGGCCGCATGACCAGCACGATGCGCTGGCTGATCCTGATCCCGGCCGGGCCGGGGGCCCTGATCGGCGGCTGGCTGGGCGAGCACATCGGGTTGCGCTGGGCACTCGGCTTTGCCGGGGCCAGCGCGCTGCTGCTGGCGCTGTTGGCCTGGCGCGCGGCGGTGATCCGCAGCGTGCGCGAGTTGCCGCAGCCCGAGCGCGTCGACGATTGGCTGGGTGCCGACGCGAGCGTGCGGGCGCCGGTGCCGGCGGTCGAGACGTCCTGACAACCTTGGGCTCACTGGACTGACAGAGAGGAGTGACGATGGACCCGCTGCTGATCGATGTGCCCGAACGCCTCGAGACGGACCGCCTGATCGTGCGCTGCCCTCAGCCGGGCGACGGACCGGCGGTCAACGAGGCGGTCCGCGAATCGCTGGCCGAGTTGGGGCCGTTCATGCCGTGGGCGCAGACCGCGCCCAGCCTGGACGAGTCGGAAGCGCTGTGCCGGCGCAATCGGGCGCGCTTCTGCCTGCGCGAGGATTTGCCGTATTGGATCTTCGAGCGCGACGCCGCCGGCTGCGAGGGGCGCTACATCGGCGGCACCGGGCTGCATCGCATTTCATGGGAGGTGCGCCGCTTCGAGATCGGCTACTGGTGCCGCACCTCCTGCCAGCGCCAGGGTTATGTCACCGAGGCGGCACGGGCGCTGATGCGCGCAGCATTCGACCGGCTCGGTGCACGCCGGGTCGAAGTGCGGATGGAAGATGGCAACGCGGCCAGCCAGCGCGTGGCCGAACGGCTGGGCTTCACCCTCGAAGGCATCTTGCGCCAGGACAGCCTCACACCGCGGGGCGAGCCGCGCGACACGCGGGTGTACGCGCGCGTGCGCGGAATCGAGGAGCCGATGGCGGGCTGATGCCCGGCCGCGTATCAGTCGTGCAGGCTGGCGCCGACCGGTGCGAACCGGTCGACCGCGTCGGTGATGATCCCGTCGATGCCGAGCCCCACCAGCCGCAGCGCTTCGGCCGGGTCGTTGACCGTGTAGACCAGCGCACGCATTCCGCTGGCGTGCAGGCGCGCGAGAACGGCGGCGTCCATCACCGCGTAGTTCGTGACGACGGCGACGCAGCCCAGCGCCTGGGCCTCGTCGAACCAGCCCGCGCGCAGCGAGTCGAGCAGCAGCGCGCGCGGCAGCGCCGGCACCGCGTCGCGTGCGGCCTTCAACGCGGGCGCTTCGAACGAGCTGAGCAGCGGTGCTGCCGCGGCGCCCGACCAGAGCC
>DATEFR010000144.1:0-25020 GCA_035280545.1 Burkholderiaceae bacterium
GCGATCGCCTCGTAGCGCGTGAACGTGCGGCGCCATGCGAGCACGACCCGGCGCGTCGGCACCGGCTTCGTGAACGGGATGTACTTGACGTGCGGCTGCGCATCCTTGGGCACGCTCAGCTGCGGCACGACGGTCACGCCCATGCCCGACGCGACCATGTACTTGATCGTCTCGAGCGACGAGCCCTCGAAGCTCTTGCGTATGCCCTCGGCGTCGCTCGAGAAGCGCGCGTACTCGGGGCAGACCTCGAGCACGTGGTCGCGGAAGCAGTGCCCGGTGCCCAGCAGCAGCATCGTCTCGTTCTTCAGCTCCTCGGCGGTCAGGCTCTTGCGCTTGGCCAGCGGGTGCATCTTCGGCACCGCGGCGACGAACGGCTCGTCGTAGAGCTGCGCGACCGCGAGCCCGGTGTCGGGAAACGGCTCGGCCATGATCGCGCAGTCGAGCTCGCCGGTGCGCAGCATCTCGAGCAGCTTGACCGTGAAGTTCTCCTGCAGCATCAGCGGCATCTGCGGCACGCGCTCGATCGCCTGCTTGACCAGGTCGGGCAGCAGGTAGGGACCTATCGTGTAGATCACGCCGAGCCGCAGCGGGCCGGAGACCGGGTCCTTGCCGCGCTTGGCGATCTCCTTGATCGCGGCGGCCTGTTCGATCACCTGCTGTGCCTGGCGCACGATGTCCTCGCCCAGCGGCGTGACGCTCACCTCGCTCGCGCCGCGCTCGAAGATCTTCACGTCCAGCTCTTCCTCGAGCTTCTTGATCGAGACGCTGAGCGTGGGTTGCGAGACGAAGCAGGCCTCGGCCGCGCGGCCGAAGTGGCGTTCGCGCGCGACGGCCACGATGTAGCGGAGTTCGGTGAGGGTCATGCGCTGTCTGGTTCCTCGCGGTGCGCCGAAGAATAGCCGAGGCCCGTGCAGAGCGGTGCGCCCAAGGGCATCGCGCCTCGATACCGCGGCTTCTGGCGCTTGCCGCGTGCGCGACGCTCGCGGATCCTCCGGCGCGCGGCATCCACCGCGCATCGAAAGCTCGTGTATGAGTACGTCACGTTCGGGTTCGTCATCGCTCGGCATCCTGCGCCCGAGTCTGCTCGCTGCGTTGGTCGGCGCTGCCAGCGCACTGAGCGCGTGCTACGTGATCCCGATCGATCCGCGCACCGGCCAGCCCTATCCGGCGAGCGGCGCACGCGATCCTTCGGCGCCGGCCGGCAGCAGCGTCACGGTGCTGCCCGCCGCGCCGGCTCAGCCGACGACCTACAACGTGCGCCTGTACCCGGTCAACGACCAGGCCAACCAGGGTGGCATGCTGAACGCGACGGTGGTCGACAACAACGCGGGCCACGGCAGCTTCAGTGTCGTCTACCGAGGCGACACGCTGCAGGGTGAATCGACCCGGGTCGACTTGGGTTATGCGAGCTTCGGCCGCATCCACGACGAGGTGTTGGGCCGCCCGATCGGCGGCATGCAGCGCAGCTTCAGCGGCCGGCGCGGCGTGGCCAATGCCTACGGCGCGAGGGGCGTGAACGCGCAGTGCGAGTACCTGATCACCGGCCCGGGCATGGGCACCGGGGCTTGCCTGTTCTCCGACGGCGCGAAGTACCAGCTGCACTTCACCGGTTGAACGCGGCGGACGGTGCGCGCTACTGCTTCGCCGCGCGCTTGAGCGCCTCGACCTTCGCGAGGCCCACGCCATCGACCAGCGACTTCAGCGCTGCGATGTCGACCTGGTCGCCTTCGGCTTCGACGACGACGCCGTTGGCGAGCAGCACCGTGTACTCGGCACGGCTGCCGTCCTTCATCTGCTTCTCGTGCACGGTGCGTTCGCCGCTCTTGTAGGTCTTCTCGACTTCGCTGGGCGTCTCGCGATCGGAGGTCACGTTGGCCCAGGCGGCCATCGCGGCAACGCCGCCGATCCCGCCGAGGTCGGTGACCGACAGCCGCACGCGCTTGTCGCCGGCCGCGTAGGCGGCCTTGGCCGACGAGCCGCCGATGCCGGCGACGTTGCCGCCGCCCGATTCGACCGACTCGCGCTTCAGATCGCCGATCGCCTCGGGCAGCAAGGCCTTCAGGTCGGCTGCGGCGATCGGCGCCGCGTTCGTGCCGGTGATCGCGCCTATCATCGCGCCGGCGGCCTTGCCGGCCGCCGCCGGGTCGCCGGACTTGCTGGCCTCCTCCATCTTCTTGGCCATCTCCTCCATCTTCGCGGTGTCGATCTTCACCTCGCCGCCAGGCGTCGAGATCGTCACATTGGTGTCATGGCCGCCGACGCCGCTGAACCCGGTGCGCATCCCGGCGCCGGGCATCAGCACCGCCATCACCGCGCCGAGAATCACCGCGGCGACGATGCCGCAGACAATCACGACGGCGGTGTACGCGCCGGCCTTCTCGGGCGGGCATTTCATCATCACCGGCAGGCCGGTGTAGATCAGGTAGATCGAATACAGCCCGGCGATCAGCCCGAGGATGGACAGCGACGGGATCAGCCCGAAGATTCCGCCGACGAAGCCGGCCGTGCTGCCGTAGGCCACGAGCTTGAGCGCGTTGATCTGGCTCTTCGTGCCGTTGAAGGTGGGCGCCAGTGCGTCGACGATCAGCGCGATCACGAACACCATCACGAGGTACAGCGCGAAGCTGACCACCATCTGCACCAGGCCGCTCACGATCGGCATGCGCACCGAATAGCCGAATGCGCCCGCCCCGATCAGCGAGAAGCCGATGAACGACGCGATCGCCGGGATCGCGGCGAGATAGATCACGTAGTTGCTGTAGATCGACGCCGTGTCGCCGCCCTCGCCGGCGATGATGGGCCACGTCTCCTTGGGCTTGAGCAGGATGTCTTGAACGCGTTGAATCAAGGACATGGGAAGGCTCTCCGTTGGTTTTGGAATCGGGGCAGTACCCCTGGCTTTGCCTGACGATGTGCCGCGGGTAGCGGCACGCCATTCTGAGGGGGATGACGGCATGCGTCACTCCCACGCTTCCCGGCCGGCAGGGCCTTCGGCGGGCACGCCGGCCGTGGTCAGGCTTTGAGGTATTCGATGCGCCCGCCGAGCCAGCGCGCAAGATGCGCCTGCGCCGCGCGCGGATGGTCGGCCAACAGCCGCTGCGCGACCGTACGCGCCTGCCGGACCAGCGCTTCATCGAGTGCCAGGTCGGCAAAACGCAAGAGCGGCGCGCCCGATTGGCGCGCACCGAAGAACTCGCCCGGGCCGCGGATCTCGAGGTCGCGCCGTGAGATCTCGAAGCCATCGGCGGTGTCCAGCATCGCCTTGAGCCGCGCCTTCGCGGTGTCCGACAGCGGCGTGCTGTACATCAGCACGCAGACGCTGGCCGTGCTGCCGCGCCCGACCCGGCCGCGCAGCTGATGCAGCTGCGAGAGCCCGAAGCGCTCGGCATGCTCGATCACCATCAGCGATGCGTTGGGTACATCGACGCCGACCTCGATCACCGTCGTCGAGACCAGCACCGCCATCTGCCCGCCGCTGAACAGCGACATCACGGCGGCCTTCTCGGCCGGCGGCATGCGGCCGTGCAGCAGGCCCACCAGGTGGCCGGGCAGCGCTTCGCTCAGATGCTGGTGCGTGGCCGTCGCGTTCTGCAGGTCGACGTGCTCGCTCTCCTCGACCAGCGGGCACACCCAGTACACCTGGCGCCGCTGCTCGACCTCGTCGCGGATGCGCGCGATCACCGCATCGCGCTTGCTGTCTGCGAAGAGCTTCGTGACGACCGGCGTGCGGCCGGGCGGAAGTTCGTCGATCGTGCTGATGTCCAGATCGGCGAACAAGGTCATCGCGAGCGTACGCGGAATCGGCGTTGCGCTCAGCATCAGCAAGTGCGGCTCGAGCCTCGTCGGCGCTGCGGCATCGGCCAGCTTGTCGCGCAAGGCGAGCCGCTGCTGCACGCCGAACCGATGCTGCTCGTCGATGATCGCGAGGCCCAGCTTCACGAAGCGCACCTGCTCCTGGATCACCGCGTGCGTGCCGACGACCAGCATGGCTTCGCCCGACTCGATCTGCGCGAGCATCGTCTTTCGCGCCTTGCCCTTGCGGCTGCCGGTGAGCCACGCGACCGTGATGCCCAGCGGCGCCAGCCAGCCGACCAGCTTGCGCAGGTGCTGCTCGGCGAGGATCTCGGTTGGCGCCATCAACGCGCACTGCCAGCCGTTGTCGATCGCGATCGCGGCGGCCAGCGCGGCGACCACCGTCTTGCCCGAGCCGACATCGCCCTGCAGCAACCGGTTCATCGGCGTGGCGCGCGCAAGATCGGTCGCGATCTCGCCGCCGACGCGACGCTGGGCTGCGGTCAGCGCGAACGGCAGCGCGGCGAGCAGGCGTTCGTGCAGCCCGCCGCGGCGCAGCGCAAAGCCGGGCGCGCGCTGCCGTTCGCGGTCGAGCTTGGCCTGCAACTGCGAGAGCTGCTGGGCCAGCAGCTCGTCGAACTTGAGCCGCTGCCATGCCGGATGGCTGTGATCCTCGAGTGCGGCCAGGCTGACGCTGGTCGCCGGGTGGTGCAGGTATTCGAGTGCGGCGCGCAGATCCCACAGCGGCATGGCCAGCGCCTCGGGCGGCAGCTGCTCCGACAGGTCGGCGCGCGTCAGCGCCGCTTCGATCGCCTTGCGCAGATAGGCCTGCGGCAACTGCGCCGTGGTCGGATAGACCGGCGTCAACGCGGTCGGCAGCGCGGGCAGCGACGTGCCCTCGTCGACCGCCTTGAAGCCCGGGTGCACCATCTCGAGCCCGAGAAACCCGCCGCGCACTTCGCCGCGCACCCGCACGCGCCGGCCGACCGAGAGGCTCTTCTGGTGCGACGGGTAGAAGTGCAGGAAGCGCAGCACCAGGTCGTCGTGCCCGTCGTGGATGCGCACGACGAGCTGCCGGCGCGCACGAACCTGCACGTGGCAATCGGTGACCACGCCTTCGACCTGCGCCACGTCGCCATCGCGCAGCCCGGCGATGGGCACGACGCGCGTCTCGTCTTCGTAGCGCATCGGCAGGTGCAGCGCCAGGTCGATGGCGCGGACGAGGCCCAGCTTCTCGAGCGCGCGCTGCGGAGCCGACAGAGTCTTCGTGACGTTCGTGCGGGGCTCGTTGCGATCGGGCATCAATCGATTTTGCCTGCGGGGCTGCGCTGCTAGGATGCCGGCGCGCACGGAGGGTGCGCTTGTTTTTCAAACCAATCCGGAGGGATCCATGTTTCATAGCCTGCCGACCGGCATTGCCGGTGTCGGTCGCGTCGCGGCGCGCGCCGTCGGCGTCGTGCTCGTTGCGCTGCTGACCGGTTGCGCCAATTTCTACGTCGACGGCACGACCCGCGAAGTGCCGGTTGCTCAGTTCAAGAGAGTGGCCGAGCCGAAGCCGGTGCAAGTGCTGTTCGAGTTCCAGACCAAGGGTGTGGTCAACGCCCGCGCGACCGACCACTTGAAGTCCCAGGTGATCGATCAGGTCAAGGCGAGCGGCTTGTTCGCGTCGGTCGACGACAAGCCGGTGGCCAATGGCTCCGTGCTGAGCGTGACGCTGAACAACGTACCGCTGACCGATGATGCCTTCTCGAAAGGCTTCGTGACCGGGCTGACGTTCGGCCTGGCCGGGTCCAAGGTCTCCGATGGGTATGTCTGCACGATGACGTACACGGACCCGAAGCAGCCCAATCCGGTCGTCAAGCAGGCGCGCCACGCGATCCACACGACGCTGGGGGCGAACAGCGTCCCGACCAATGCGGCCAAGGCCGACAACGTCGAATCCGCCGTGCGGACGATGACCCGCCAGGTCGTCAGCAACACCCTCAACGACCTGTCGCAAGACGTCAGCTTCAAGTGATGGCCGCCATGCAAATCATGACCAACATCAAGGCGCTGCAACGCATCGCAGGCGCGTCGCTGCTCGCCGCGGCGGCGCTGATGACCGGCTGCGCGCACCACCCGATGGGCACGCCGGTCGCGAGTGCCGACAACGTGCAGAAGGCTCGCACCGCGAACATCTCGCCGGTGCAGATGGGCAACTTCACGCGTGGCCCGGCGATGGACGCCGCAACGGACACGAAGATCGGCATCCGCGCCACGACGATCTTTTCGCCGTACCAGGACTCGTTCGCGCTGTACCTGAGGGAAACGCTGGCCACCGACCTGCGAGCAGCCGGTTTGCTCGACCCCGCATCGCCGGTCAAGATCGATGGCTTCCTCACCGAAAACAAGGTCGATCCGGCGATGAGCCAGGGGACCGGCAGCCTCGCGGCCCGGTTCGTCGTGACCCGCGCCGGCAAATCCGTCTACGACAAGGAGCTGCGGGCCGATTCGACCTGGGAGTCGTCCTTCGTCGGCGCGGTCGCGATTCCCGCGGCCATCAACCAGTACACGGCGCTGTATCGCAAGCTCGTCGGCAAGCTGCTCGACGACCCGGCGTTCCGGGCCGCGGTCGGCCGATCTTGACCGATGCGACGGTCGATGCCAGGGCTGGCAACATCGAGGTCATGACTGCGCGCTACACGCTGAGCGACTTCGATTTCTCGCTGCCCCCCGAGCTGATCGCGCAGCACCCGGCGAGCGAACGCAGCGCGTCGCGGCTGCTCGATGGGCGAAGCGACCCGCCGGCGGACCGCACGTTTCGCGACCTGCCGGCGCTCTTGAATGCCGGCGACCTGCTGGTCTTCAACGACACGCGGGTGATCAAGGCGCGCCTGCTCGGGGCCAAGGTCGGCAGCGGCGGCGTCGTGGAAGCCTTGGTCGAACGCGTGCTGGCGGACCATGAGGTGCTCGCGCACCTGCGCGCGAGCAAGTCGCCGAAACCCGGCAGCACGATCCGGTTCGGCGATGCGTTCGACGCCGAGGTGCTGGGCCGTGGCGGGCCACAGGACTCGTTGTTCCGGCTGCGCTTCCCGGCCGATCCGCTGGCGCTGCTCGAGGCACACGGCCACGTGCCGCTGCCGCCCTACATCACACACGCCGACACGACCGAGGATGCCGCGCGGTACCAGACCGTGTTCGCGGCAAAGCCCGGCGCGGTCGCGGCGCCGACCGCGGCGCTGCATTTCGACGCCGGCGTATTGGTCGCGCTTGCGGCCCGCGGCATCTCGACGGCCAACGTCACGCTGCACGTGGGCGCCGGCACGTTCCAACCGGTGCGCACCGAAGACCTGTCGCAGCACCGCATGCACAGCGAGTGGTTCGAGGTTGGCGATGCCACGGTCGAGGCGATCGCCCGCACGCGCGCCAACGGCGGACGTGTCGTCGCGGTCGGCACCACGACGCTGCGGGCGCTCGAGTCGGCGGCACGCAGCGGCGCGCTGCAGGCCGGGGCCCGCGAAACCGACATCTTCATCACGCCGGGGTTCTCCTTTCGAGTCGTCGATCTGCTGGTCACGAACTTCCACCTGCCGAAGAGCACGCTGCTGATGCTGGTCAGCGCGTTCGCCGGCCACGCGCGCATGCGCGCCCTGTATGCGCATGCGGTGCGCGAGCGTTATCGCTTCTTCAGTTATGGGGACGCGATGTTGCTGGCGCGTACGACGGGCGCATGACGGTGCGGTGGCGTATGGCGGCGATCGCGGCTGTCGTGTGCGCCGCCGCGGTGTTGGGCGTCGAGGCGCCGGCGGCGGCCGCGTCCACCGGCTACGCCGTGAATGGCCGCTGCGGCGCATTTCCGCGCGTGAGCCTGCAGACGCCGCCCGGCACTTGCGTCGCGCTGGTCGCCAGCGCCGCCGACGGCCTGCGCTTCCCGCGCCGGATCCTCGAAGTCGCGCCCGATCGCTACTGGCTGATCGATATGGGCAGCTGGGAGTCGCGCCAGGGTCGCCTGATCGAGATGACGATCGCCGCCGGCCGCGTGACGCTGCGCGTTCTCGCGAGCCAGCTCGATCGGCCGCTCGGCATCGCGAAGGGTCCGGACGGGCGCGTCTACATCGGCGAAGTCGGCCGCATCTGGCGCACGACCCTCGACGATCACGTCGTGCAGGAGACCGTGATCGACGGCTTGCCGAGCGACGGTGCGCACCCGTTGAAGGAGCTCGTGTTCGGCGCCGACGGACACCTGTTCATCAACGTCGGCTCCGCGAGCGATGCGTGTCGCGACGATGCCGGCGCGCAGGCCGTGCCGTGCGCCGAGCTCGCTGGCGAACGGCCGCGCGCCGCAGTCTACGAGGCGGTGTTCGGCGGGCCGGCGAATACGCTGCAGACGCTGCGCCCCTACGCCACCGGGCTGCGCAATTCGGTCGCGCTCGCGTTCGTGCCGGGCGCCAACGTGCTGCTGCAAGGCGAGAACTCGATCGACTACCCCGATGGGGACAGCCCGCCGGAGGAGTTGAACCAGCTCGTGGCCGGCCAGCACTACGGCTGGCCGTATTGCGTCGGCGCGGGTCTCGCCGCGCGCGGCTACGAGAAGCGCTTCGATTGCACGCGCAGCACCGCGCCGCAGATGCTGTGGCCGGCGCATGCCGCGCCGCTGCAGATGCTCGCGGTGCCGCCCGCTGCGCGTTCGCCGTTCGCCGGTCAGTTGCTGGTCGCGTGGCACGGCCATCGACCGGCGGGACATCGCGTCGTCGGCTATCGGCTCGATGGGCAGGGGCGCGCACAAGGTGCGCCGACCGTGTGGATCGGTGGCTGGAACGCGGTGGCCGGCGTGCGCCCGCTCGGCGCGCCGACCGGGATCACGGTCGACGGCGCGGGGCGGCTGTGGGTGGTCGAGGACCGCAATCGCACGGTGCTGATGCTGATGGCCCGCTAAGGAGCCTTTGGCGCACCGTGTTTGCGTAGCCAGGCGGCAAACGCGGCCTCGTCGAGATCGCCGGCTGCGAGAGCCAACATGGTCAGGACGCAGTCGGCGTCCGCGGCGTGCAGCTCAACGCCGTTCAGCACCATGAACAACTCGACGGCAACGAAGGCCGTGCGCTTGTTGCCGTCGACGAAAGGGTGGTTGCGCGCGATGCCGAACCCATACGCTGCCGACAAGTCGAAAACGTCCGGCCTGCCATGGCTCGCCAAGTGGCGGGGCCGCGCGAGAGCGGGCTGCAGCAGGCCTTCATCGCGAAGGCCCTGTGCACCTCCATGCTCGGCGAGTTGCTCCTCGTGAACGGCGAACAGAACGTGCGCTTCGAGCCAAACCCACGATGCGTTGGCCGTTCGTTTCGTCACTTGGCCAACTCGCGCAACACGTTGCGACGTCGCTTCATGATGTCGCGCGCTGCATCCATCTGCGTCGAGAATGCCGGATCGTGCGGCGTGAGTCGAACGCCGTCGGGGCTGTCCGTCACGTACAAGGTATCGCCCTTCTCCACCTTCAGCCGCGCCAGCACCTCCTTGGGCAGGATCACGCCGACCGAGTTGCCGATCTGGGTGAGCTTCAGTGCGTGCATCGCAGGACCCTTCATTGATCGTTATAACGGTTGTTATAATACCGTCGCCGCGCCAACGCCGCAAGCGACAACTCCGATGCTCCGTTTCGAACTCCTCAAGACCGATGGCCATGCGCGCCGCGGCCGTCTCACGCTCAACCACGGCGTCGTCGAGACGCCGGTCTTCATGCCGGTCGGCACCTACGGCACGGTCAAGGGCGTGATGCCGTCGGCGCTCGAGACGATGGGTGCGCAGATCATCCTCGGCAACACCTTCCACCTGTGGCTGCGGCCCGGGCTGGACGTGCTGCAACGCTTCGGCGGCCTGCATCGCTTCGAAGGCTGGCAGCGGCCCATCCTGACCGACAGCGGCGGCTTCCAGGTCTGGTCGCTCGGCGAGATGCGCAAGATCAGCGAGGAAGGCGTCAAGTTCGCATCGCCGGTCAACGGCGACAAGCTGTTCCTGACGCCCGAGATCAGCATGCAGATCCAGCACGTGCTGAACAGCGACATCGTGATGCAGTTCGACGAGTGCACGCCGTACGAGACCAAGGGCCACGCCACGACCGAGAAGGAAGCGCGCGCGTCGATGGAGCTCAGCCTGCGCTGGGCCCGGCGCTGCCTGGACGAATTCAAGCGCCTGGAGAACCCGAACGCGCTGTTCGGCATCGTGCAGGGCGGCATGTACGAGAACCTGCGCGAGGCCTCGCTCGCCACGCTGGTCGAGCTCGACCTGCCCGGTTATGCGATCGGCGGCGTCAGCGTCGGCGAACCCAAGGCCGAGATGCAGCGCATCGTCGCGCACACGCCGCATCGGCTGCCGGCGAACAAGCCGCGCTACCTGATGGGCGTCGGCACGCCGGAGGATCTGGTCGAGGGCGTCGCGGCCGGCGTCGACATGTTCGACTGCGTGATGCCGACCCGCAATGCGCGCAACGGCCACCTGTTCACGCGCTTCGGCGACCTGAAGATCCGCAACGCGCGCCACCGCAGCGACGAGCGCCCGCTCGATCCGACCTGCACCTGCTCGACCTGCGCGACCTTCTCGCGCGCCTACCTGCACCACCTGGACCGCTGCGGCGAGATGCTCGGCCCGATGCTCGCGAGCGTGCACAACCTGCACTACTACGTGAACCTGATGCGCGAGGTGCGCGAGGCGCTAGACGCCGGCACGTTCGCTGCATTTGCGCAGCGCTTTGCCGAGGATCGCAGACGGGGTGTCGACGCCGGCGGCGGCGCGCCCGCATCCTAGCTAGTCAGCGTCGCCGCTCACCAGAACACCCAACGCCCGGTCGTGACCACCCACGCGCCGAGCGCGCCGTTCGTCACCGCGTGCGCGACGATGGCCACCCAGAGCTTGCCGGTGCGCATGTAGAGCACGGCATACGCGAGCCCGGCGATCACCGCCGCGAGCCACAGCGTGTGCGCGAGCGTGAACACGAAGGTGCTCAGCACGATCGCCCTCATGCCCGCCTGCTGCGGCGGCACCGCCTCGAACTGCGGGCTGCGGATCCAGCGCATCAGGAACGAGCGCCAGAACAGTTCCTCCATCACCGGCACGACCAGCGCCGCGCCGACCCAGCGCAGTGCGATCAGCGGCCAGATCAACTGCCCGTTCGCATCGACCGGCACGAATGCGGCGCTCGCGTCGCCGAGTTGCATCCACGGCGCATCGAGACGTGTCCACAGCACGAACACGACCAGTCCGACGACGACGGCCAGTGCGGCTTCGGCGGCGTTCGGCAAGGTCTGTCGCGCCAGTTCGCCGTATTCGCGCCAGTACCACGCGAGCAGCGCGGCGACCGCGAGCACCGTGACGCCGTAGAGCCAGCGCGGATCGAGCCCCCACGCGCCGTCGCCCGGCATGAAGCCGCGCAGCGCGAGCAGCACCATGAAGACCGCAAACGGAACGATGCGCGCCTGCGCGGCGCGGCTCGGCGTCCAGGCCATCGGGCGACTACGACGCCAGCAGCGCGCCGACCCGATCGCGCAGCATGCTCGGCGTCACCGCGGCGGGCGGCAGCGCGTCGCCCGCGACCAGCCCGACCGAACTGAACAGCCCGCGCCGGAACGGCTTGCTCATCGCGCTGCCATCCTTGCGCGAGAAGAACGAGCCCCACAGGTTCTGCAGCGCGAGCGGCACGACCGGCACCGGGTTCGACTCGAGCAGCTTCATCACGCCGCCCTTGAACTCGCCGAGCTCGCCGTTGCGCGTGATGCCGCCCTCGGGAAAGATGCACAGCAGGTCGCCTTCGTCCAGTACCTGGCGCGCCTTGATGAATGCCTGCTCGTAGATTGCGGCGCTGTCGCGCTGCGGCGCGATCGGGATCGCCTTCGCGAGCTTGAAGAACGAGCCCAGCAGCGGCAGCTTGAAGATCTGGTGGTCCATGATGAAGCGGATCGGCCGCGGGCTGGCCGCCATCATCAGCACCGGGTCGATGAAGCTGACGTGGTTGCAGACGAGAATCGCCGCACCGGTGGTTGGAATGTTGACGTCGCCGCGCACCTTGAAGCGGTAGATCAGCCGCGTGAGCAGGAACGCGACGAAGCGCAGCAGGTACTCCGGCACCAGCATGAAGATGTAGAACGCGACCACCGCGTTCAGCACGCCGATCGCAAGGAACACCTGCGGGATCGTCAGCCCGGCCTTCAGCAGCACACCGACGATCACCGCGCTCGCGATCATGAACAGCGCATTCAGGATGTTGTTCGCGGCGATGATGCGCGCCCGGTGGCTGGCCTGCGAACGCAGCTGGATCAGCGCATACATCGGCACGCTGTACAGGCCCGCGAACAGCGACAGCAGCGCGAGGTCGACGATCACGCGCCAGTGCCGGCTCTGCGCGACGAACTCGGCCGCGCCCAGGCTGGCCGACGGCGGCAGGCCCCGCGCGGCGAAATACAGGTCGATCGCGAACACGCTCATCCCGATCGCACCCAGCGGTACCAGGCCGATCTCGACATGGCGCTTGCTCAGCACCTCGCACAGCAGCGAGCCGACGCCGATGCCGACCGAAAACACGACGAGCAGCAGCGAGGCGACCTGCTCGTTGCCGTGCAGCACCTCCTTCGCGAACGCGGGGAACAGGCTCAGGAACACCGCGCCGAAGAACCACATCCACGAGATGCCCAGCAGCGAACGGAACACGACGATGTTGCCGTGCGCGAGCTTCAGGTTGCGCCAGGTCTCGCTGACCGGGTTCCAGTTGATCACGAGGTTCGGATCGATGGACGGCGAGCTCGGCACGAACTGCGCGGTCGTGCGGCCGATCAACGCGACCGCGAGGCAGGCGAACGCGACGTAGTGCGGCCCGACGCCCGGAACCGAGACCAGCAGGCCGCCCGCGACCTGCCCGAGCAGGATCGCGACGAACGTGCCCATCTCGACCATGCCGTTGCCGCCGGTGAGCTCGCGCTCGTTCAGGTGCTGCGGCAGGTACGCATACTTCACCGGGCCGAAGATCGTCGAGTGCAGGCCCATCAGGAACACGCAGGCCAGCAACGCGTAGACCTGGGTCGTCCAGAAACCGTAGGCCGCGATCGCCATGATCGCGATCTCGAGGTTCTTGACGAAGCGGATCACGCGCGTCTTGTCGTACTTGTCGGTCGCCTGCCCGGCGGTCGCCGAGAACAGCAGGAACGGCAGGATGAACAGCGCGCCGATCACCAGCCCGGCCAGCGATGGCGGCAGCCACGCGAGCTCGAGCTGGTAGGTCACCATCACGGTGAACGCGAACTTGAACAGGTTGTCGTTGCCGGCGCCGAGGAACTGGGTCCAGAAGAACGGCGCGAAGCGGCGTTGGCTGAGCAGCGCAAACTGGTTCGGGTGCGCGTGTGCGGAGTCGCTCATGTGTCTCGTGCCGTTTCTTGGGGTGGTGAAGAACGATCAGCGGATGACCTGAACTGTGCCGCCGAGGCCGCTGCGATTCAACCATGCGAACACCGAGTCCACCGTGACAGTCTCGATCCGGTCCGTGAATCGTTTCTCGTTCGGGTGATCGTCGAACGCGATGTTCGCGGCGGTCATGCGAGCGCCCAGGCGCTTGAACGGCGAGAGGTGCAGCGTCGTCGGCGTATAGCCTTTGAGCTTCAACCAGGCCTGAGCCTGTTCGCGGGTGCGCACGCTCGGTTCCTCGGCCATCGCCAGCGTTTCGAGCGCCCACTGGTTGGATTGCTGGTAGGTCTGCGCCCACGGGTACGCGACCATGTTGTAGGCCGGCGTGTTCAGCGCCGCGACGCGGGCGTTGTCGCGCAGGGTCGGCAGCAGATGCGCCTGGACGTCGGGCGTCGGGACCACGACGGCGGCCTCGTAGCGATCCAGATCGTCGAGGAAGAACTCGGCCAGCCCCTGCCGGTACAACGCGGCGTGCGCGGTTCCGCACTGATTGAGCTTGTGCACGACGCGCCAGGCTGCGCCGTCGCGATACGCGAACCCGAAGTGCGAATACCGCAAGCCGTATTCGTTGAGGTTCTGTCCCGCGCGCGCGAGCACGACGACTTGCGCGCCGCTGGCATCGAGCCCGGCTGCCGTGTGTTCGGCCAGCGCGAGCGCCCGGGTGACGTTGTCGGTACGCGGCGGCTTGTTCTCGCAGGTGCGGCCGGCATGGGCCGTGACCGCGACGGCCGCGAGCGCGCCGCCGGCCATCACCACGCGCAGACGCGCGAGCAGCGGCGGGCTCATCGCGTGATCCGCTCGTTGTAGAGCAGCGCCGCGCCGATCTGGTTCGGGATGAACGCGATAGCCTGGCCGGCTGTCGAGAGGACCCAGCCGGCGCTGATCGCGGTCACGGTGACGACCGTACCCGCGGCGATCGACAAGCCTGCAGCGGCGTCCGCGCTGAGCTTGACACTGGCGCGGGCGCCGTCCGATGCGCGTTCGACGACCAGCACGGTCGCTTCGGCCGACGCGGTCACCGCGACGACCGCCAGCACCGCGCCGCCCGAGGCCAGCATCACTTCGGGCGCCGCGACCGACACCGCGATCGGCAGTGCCGAGAGCGTCGAGATCGCACTCGCCGCGGCCGGATCGCCGTGCGCCCGCGCCGGCCCGGCGAACGCCGTGGCGATCAGCGCCGCGCACAGCATGCGGGGCAGAACAGGGTTCGAGCCTTTGATCCACATGACAACTCCTTTCCAATCACTCGCGCTCGGCGCGAGCCTGCGCAAGCAAGACCTCGTGCGCGTCGCGCAGCGTCTTCGCCAGCGTGAACACCGACGACATCAGGAACAGCCAGCTCACGCCGAGGAACGCCTTGTAGGTCGGATTCACGGCCATCGCCCACAGGCCCCACGCGGTCAGCGCCATCGCCAGGGCAAAACCGCCCCAGACGACCAGGCCCCACATCGGCGTGTCGGTCTTGCGCGCTTCGTTGTCGCGGATGTACTTGGCGAGCGCGAACGCGGTGCTGACGCAGAACAGGTAGCCCATGAACATGAACGCGCGGTCCAGGTCGGCGCCGGGCAGGTAGGCCAAACCGGTGCCGCACAACGTGGCGGACACGCCGAACGAAATCCAGACCTGGGCCTTCCAGGCCTTGGTGTCTTGACGGATCGACGACGACAACGAGCGTTGCATGAAGAGCCTCTGGGGCAGGAAGTGAAGGTGGCGGCATGATCGGAGGGCGCGCCGCCGGTATCTATCCCTCCAGAGAGGGTCGCGATTGAGCAAACCTCCAGGTATCGTTCGGCGGTACTTTTTGGAGGCTGAGCCTTGAGCACCACCCTGGACCTCGTGACCGCGCTGAAAGCCGAGCTGAAGGCGGCCGGCCTCACCTACGCCGACCTCGCGGTGCAGCTCGGTATGGCCGAGTCGAGCATCAAGCGCGTGTTCGCGAAGGCGGACATGCCGCTGTCGCGCGTCGACGAAGTGCTGCGCGTGTTGAAGATGGACTTCGCCGAGCTCGCGCGCAAGGTCGCCGATGCGCAGCCGCTGCGCCGCGAGCTGACGCTGGAGCAGGAGGCGGCCGTCGTCGCCGACCGCAAGCTGCTGCTGCTCGCGATCTGCTGCGTCAGCCAGTGGACCTTCGAGCAGATGGTCGCGACCTATGCGATTGCCGAAGCGGAATGCGTGAAGTACCTGCTGCGGCTGGACAGGCTCGGCATCATCGAGCTGCGCCCGCTGAACCGATATCGATTGAAGATCGCGAAGGGCTTCCGCTGGCACCCCAACGGCCCGGTGATGAAGTACTTCCGCGAGCACGTCGTCGACGACTATTTCAACTGCGGCTTCGACGGCGACGGCGAGACGCTGCTGCTGGTGCACGGCCAGATCAGCCCGGGCCAGGCCGCGGCTTTCGTCGAGCGGCTGCAACGCGTCGGGCAGGACTTTGCGCAGCAGCACCTTGCCGATCAAAAGCTCAGCGCCGATCGCAAGAAGCAGTACACATTGGTCGTCGGGATGCGCACCTGGCTGTTCGCGGCGTTCCGCGATCTGAAGCGGGAGCCGGAACGGCCGACGCTCGCCTCGAGCGCCGCCGCACGGCGCTGAGCGGCGCTGCGGTGCTCAGCCCGAGCGCTTGCTGCGCAGCAACCCCAGCACCGCGTCGTTGTCCTCGCCCAGCGTCGGCGCACGCCGCGTGATCGCGCCGGGCGTCAGGCTCAGCTTCGGCACGATGCCGGGCACGTCGAGCGCGAGGCCGTCGGCCGTGGTGACACGTTCGATCATCCCGCGCGCACGGTAGTGCGGATCCTCGGCGATGTCCTTCGCGGTGTAGATGCGGCCGGCCGGCACGTTCGCGCCGTTCAGCGTTTCGAGCACCGCGGCGACGTTGCGCGTCGCGGTCCATGCGCCGATCGCCGCATCGATCTCGGCGACCCGTGCAACCCGCCCGGCGTTGCCGGCAAGGGCCGGGTCGGCGGCCAGATCGTCGCGGCCGATCGCCTTCATCAATCGCTTGAAGATCGAGTCGCCGTTGCCCGCGACCAGCACCCAGCCGTCGCGACAAGCGTAGGCATTGCTCGGTGCGATGCCCGGCAGCGCCGAGCCGGCCGCCTCGCGCACCGCGCCGAATGCGCTGTATTCGGGCAGCAGGCTCTCCATGCAGTTGAACACCGCCTCGTAGAGCGCGACGTCGATGACCTGCCCGCGGCCCTTGGGCGCATCGGCGCCGACGCTTGCATGCCGGTGCTGCAGCGCCATCAGGATGCCGATCACGCCGTGCAGCGAGGCCAATGTGTCGCCGATGCTGACGCCGACCCGCACCGGCACGCGGCCCGGCTCGCCGGTCAGGTGGCGCAACCCGCCCATCGCCTCGGCGACGACGCCGAAGCCCGGCCGGTCGCGGTACGGTCCGCTCTGCCCGTAGCCGCTGATGCGCAGCATGATCAGTCCCGGGTTGCGCGCCGACAGCGTCGTGTAGTCCAGGCCCCAGTCCTCCATCACGCCGGGTTTGAAGTTCTCGATCAGGACGTCGGCTTCATCGACGAGCAGGCGCACGAGGTCGCGTGACGCCGCATCCTTCAAGTCGAGCGCGACGCTCTTCTTGTTGCGCGATTGCACCTGCCACCAGACGCTGGTGCCGTTGTGCAGCAGCCGCCACTGGCGCAGCGGGTCGCCACCCGGCGCATCGCCGCTGGCCGGTGGCTCGATCTTGATCACTTCGGCGCCGAAGTCGGCGAGCGTCTTCGCGGCGAACGGCCCGGCGATCAACTGGCCGAGTTCGACGACCTTGAGCCCGGCGAGCGGGCCGGCAGCAGCGGGAGCGGTGGCTTGAGCAGGCATGGCGGCGATGGTAGTGTGGCGCGGCCCATCGACGACTGGACGAGGAGGAGCCCGCATGCATCGCATCGCATTGGCCGCCGCGCTGTGGCTGCTGTCGTCGTTCGCAGGCCCGGCCCTTGCGGCCGAACGCGCGATCGACAAGGAGGTGATCGTGCCCGCGCCGATCCAAGCGGTCTGGCAGAGCTGGACCACGAAGGCCGGCATCGAATCGTTCTTCGCGCCCGAGGCCGAGATCGACGCGAAGGTCGGGGGCGCGTTTCACATCCACATCAACCCATACGCCGAGCCGGGGCTGAAAGGCGCCGACGACATGCGCTTCATGGCGCTGCAGCCGCCGACGATGCTGAGCTTCGACTGGAACGCTCCGCCGTCGCTGCCCGAGGTGCGCCGCCAGCGCACCTTCGTGGTGGTCCGGCTCGCCGAGGTCGACGGCGGCCAGGCCACGCGCGTGATGCTGCATCACACCGGCTGGGGCGACGGCGGCGAATGGGACAAGGCGTATGCCTATTTCGATCGCGCCTGGGGCAATGTGCTCGCGAACCTGAAGACGCGGCACGAGACCGGTCAGCCGAACGACTGGACCGAGTGGCTCGCGCGCATGAAACAGGCCGGCGGCCAGCCCGCCGCCAAATGACGTCGCCGCGTCGAGCGGCCTGGCTCAGACCGCGTGCTGCTCGAGCAGGTAGCTCGCGCCGTCGTACTGCCCGAGCACATCGGTCAGGAACGGCAGCACCTCGAGCAGCTCGTCGTGCAAGGTGTAGGGTGGGTTGATCACGAACATGCCGCTGCCGGCCAGGCCGAAACCCATCGCATCGGGCTGTTGCACGGTCAGCCGCGCATGCAACCAGCCTTTGGGCGCGAGCGCCTCGAGCCGCTTCGGCAGCTGCGCGGCCTCGAGCTTGCTGACCTGCGGATACCAGACCAGGTAGACGCCTTCGGCGAAACGCGCCAAGCCGTCGCGCAGCGTGCCCACCACGCGGCCATAGTCGGCATGGCCCTCGTAGCTCGGATCGATCAGCACAACGCCGCGCCGCGTCGACGGCGGCACCTGGCCCTTCAAGCCGTCGAAGCCGTCCTGGTCGTGGACCTCGACCCCGCGCTGCGTGCCCAGGTACGACGCGAGGATGCGGTGGTCGGTCGGGTGCAGCTCGAACAGGCGTAGCTGATCCTGCGGGCGCAGCAGCATGTGCGCCAGCGCCGGCGAACCGGGATACTGGGTCAGCTTGCCGTCGGGGTTGAAGCGCTGCACCAGCTCGACATAGTCGGCCACCGCCGCAGGCAGGTCATCGCGCCCCCACAGCCGCGCAATGCCCTGCTCGAATTCGCCCTTCTTCTGCGCGTAGCGGCCTTCGAGCGAGTAACCGCCGGCGCCGGCATGCGTGTCGACGAGGCGGTAGCCCTTGTCCTTGCTGTTCAGGTAGCGCAGCACGCGGGTCAGCACGATGTGCTTGAGCACATCGGCGTGATTGCCGGCGTGGAACGCGTGTCGGTAGGCAAGCATGGGCAGTGATTCAGCAAGCAAGAGAAGAGGGAGGCGCAGCGCGCACTGTATCCGGCCGCGCCGCCCTGCCGGCAGCCGAGCGTGTAGGGCCGATCGCGTCGCCCTGCGCATCGAGGCGCGCGAACTTCTCGGCCAACGCATCGAGCAGCCGCCGCACACGCAGCGGCATGTGCTCGCGCGCCGGGATCACGGCGTGCAGCGGGACCGGCTCGCTGCGCCAGCCCGGCATCAGCTCGACCAGCACGCCGCTGGCCAAATCCGCCGCCACATCGAGGCGTGACTTGTAGGCGATGCCGAGGCCTTGCACCGCCCACTGGCGCACCAGCGCCCCGTCGTCGGCGCGCCGGTTGCCGTGCGTCTTGACGGTGATCGCGAGGCCGTCGCGCACCAAGGTCCATTGCAGCTGCGGCCTCCCGCCCAGGTACAGCCCGATGCAGTTGTGCTTCGCGAGATCGCGCGGATGCTCGGGCGCGCCGTGCCGAGCCAGGTACGCCGGCGACGCGACCAGCACCCGCGGCGCGCGGTGCAGCAGCCGCGCGACCATCGTCGAGTCGGGCAGCTCGCCATAACGCACCGCCAGATCGACGCGCTCGCGCAGCAGGTCGTGCATGTTGTCCGAGACGTGCAGCGCAATCCGCAAGCCCGGGTGCTCGGCCAGGAACTCGTCGAGCATGGGACTCAGCACCTGGCGGCCGAGGTCGGACGGCGCCGCAAGGTGGATCTCGCCCTCGAGGCGCTCGCGCCGCGCGCCGAGCAGTGAGCGCATGTCGTCGAGCACGCCCAACGCCCGCTGCGCATGCTCGCGCAGCAGCTCGCCCTCGGGCGTCAGACGCATCGAGCGGGTCGAGCGCTCGATCAGCCGCACCGCGAGGATCGTTTCGAGCCGCTTCAACGCCGCGCTCGCGGCGGCCGGCGTGATCTGCAGTTGGCGCGCCGCGGCGCTCAGCGAGCCGGCGTCGGCGATGCGCACGAACAGCTCGAGCTGCGGCAGCTGAAGGTCGGACGCGGCAAGGGTGGGCTGCATTGTCAAAGGTCGATTGAAAGTGTCTGCACTTCTGGGTCCATTATCAAACGGACCATGCAAACCTACAGTCGCGACTCGAAATCCTCACGACACCCGTTGGAGTCCACGATGAAAGCCGTCGCCTACCGCCGCAGCCTGCCGATCACCGAGGCCGAGTCGCTGCTCGACATCACCGCAACCGACCCGGCGCCGCCGCACGGCCACGACCTGCGGGTGCGCGTGCAGGCCGTGTCGGTCAACCCGGTCGACACCAAGGTGCGCCGCAGCAGCGCGCCGCCCGAAGGCGAGGCGAAGATCCTCGGCTGGGATGCCGCCGGCATCGTCGAGTCGGTCGGCGACCAGGTCACGACGTTCAAGCCGGGCGACCGCGTCTGGTATGCCGGTGACATCACACGGCCGGGCAGCAACGCCGAATTGCAACGGGTCGACGCGCGCATCGTCGGCCGCATGCCGGCCACGCTGGATTTCGCCGCGGCCGCCGCGCTGCCGCTGACCGCGATCACCGCGTGGGAGCTGCTGTTCGACCGGCTCGCGGTTGGCCCCGACACCGACGGCGCGTTGCTGATCGTCGGCGCCGCCGGCGGTGTCGGCTCGATCCTGACGCAGCTCGCGCGGCAGCTGACCAAGCTCACCGTGATCGGCACCGCGTCGCGGCCCAACACGCGGGCCTGGGTCGAGCAGCTCGGCGCGCATCACGTGGTCGATCATCGCCAGCCGCTGGCCGCCGAGCTGCGCCGCATCGGCATCCCGGCGGTCACGCATGTCGCCGGCCTGACGCAGACCGAGTCGCACTACGCCGAGCTGGTGGAGGCGCTCGCGCCGCAGGGCCGGCTCGGGCTGATCGACGACCTCGCCAATGGAATCGACGTGCGCGCGTTGAAGCCCAAGAGTCTGTCGCTGCATTGGGAGTCGATGTTCACGCGTTCGCGTTTTCAGACGCCGGACATGGCCGCCCAAGGCGCGCTGCTGGACCGCATCGCAACGCTGGTCGACGAAGGCCGGCTGCGCAGCACCTTGGGCGAGAACTTCGGCCGCATCAACGCGGCGAACCTGCGGCGCGCGCATGCGCTGATCGAAAGCGGCGCGGCGCAGGGCAAGGTCGTGCTCGAAGGGTTCTGACGCTCTTCGCTCTACACGTTTTCGCAAAAGCTTGCCGAGGCGCGCTTGTTGATGAACGCCTAGCATCCGCCCGGTCCCGCACCTCCGAACCCGAGCACATGACCACTTTGTTCGACCCGATCCGCATCGGCGACATCCATGCCGCCAACCGCATCGTGATGGCCCCGTTGACCCGCAACCGCGCCGGCCTCGGCCAGGTGCCGACCGCGCTGACCGCGACCTACTACGCCCAGCGTGCCAGCGCCGGTCTGATCGTCAGCGAAGGCACGCAGATCAGTGCCGAAGGCCAGGGTTATCTCGACACGCCGGGAATCCACAACGCCGAGCAAGTCGCCGCGTGGCGCCGCGTGACCGACGCGGTGCACGACGCGGGCGGCAAGATCGTCGTGCAGCTGTGGCACGTCGGCCGCATCTCGCATGTCTCGCTGCTGCCGAACGGGCAGGCGCCGGTCTCGAGCACCGCGCGTACCGCGAACACCAAGACCTTCCTCGCCAGCGGCTTCGAGCCGGTGTCGGCGCCTCGTGCGCTGCGGCTGGACGAGATTGCGCGGTTGATCGCCGACTACCGCCATGCGGCGCGGCGCGCGATCGACGCCGGGTTCGACGGCGTCGAGGTGCACGGCGCGAACGGCTACCTGCTGGAACAGTTCCTGCGCGACAGCATCAATGACCGCACCGATGCCTACGGCGGGGCGCAAGAGAATCGCGCGCGCCTGCTGGTCGAGGTGATGAACGCGGTCGTGGCCGAGATCGGCGCGGGGCGCACCGGTCTGCGCCTGTCGCCGGTCACGCCGGCCAACGACGCGCAGCAGGACAGCGATGCGCAAGGCCTGTTCAACCACGTCGTCGAGCGCCTCGCGCCGTTGAAGCTCGCGTTCCTCCACGTGATCGAAGGCGCGACCGGCGGCGCGCGCGACATCGCGCCGTTCGACTTCGATGCGCTGCGCACGCGCTACAAGCGCGATCACGCGCACGGCGCGTGGATCGTCAACAACGGCTACGGCCGCGAGATGGCACTGGGTGCAGTCGCCGGCGGCCGCGCCGACATGGTCGCGTTCGGGCGCTCGTTCGTCAGCAATCCGGATCTGGTCCGGCGCCTGCGCGACGATGCGCCGCTCGCGCCGCTGAACCGCGACACGTTGTACGGCGGCGGCGCCGCGGGCTACACCGACTACCCGGCGCTGGACGACGAGACCGAAGCCGTGACCGCCTGAGCGGCTTATGCCGGGATGCGGAGCACCTGGCCCGGGTAGATCTTGTCCGGGTTGCTCAGCATCGGTTTGTTCGCCTCGAAGATCTTCATGTAGGCGTTCGCGTTGCCGTACTGGCTCTTGGCGATGGCCGACAGCGTGTCGCCCTTGACCACCGTGTACCAGCGCGACTCGTCGGCCGGCTCCTTGACCGTCATCTGGTCGTTGACTTGCGAGACGCCGCTGACGTTGCCGCAGCACAGCGCGACCTTCTCGCGGGTCGCCTGATCGGCCGCGACACCGGCCACCGTGACGGTGCCGCTCGCGCCGTCGAATGTCACGGCCAGCTCATCGACCGGCAGGTTCTGCGTGCGGATGTAGGTGACGATCGCCGCCGCCGCGGTTTCGTTCGCCTGCTGCGCCTGGGCCTGCAACGCGGCGTTGTCGGGTGCGGTCTTGGCCTGCTGCGCCGCGGCTTCGGCGTCCTTGTGACCGAACAACTTCTCGCCGGCGTCTTTGATGAAGCTGATGAGGCTCATGGCGCGTTTCCTTCCTGATGGGTGTTGAAGGTCCGCGCGCCGCCTATCGGCTAGAGCGTAGGGCGGCGCGCAGGCGGGCAATGTAGCGCCGGGTCGTGACAGCCGATGCACGCGCTGACGGCGCTGTGTAACAAGCGGCATGCAACCCGCGGGCAGCGTCGGCCCGCGGCCACGACAGCGCCAACAATCCCGCAGTGTTCAGCCTGCCGGCAGGCGGTAGCCGCGCTGCGAGCCCACGACGCGGCGCCCCTTGGCCCCGCTGATCCACTGGACAAAAATCTTCCCGGCCGGGTGATTGACGCGGAATGCCCGCATCACATGAATCGGCTCGGCCAGCAGTGGGTCGCCTTCGACCAGCACCACGAGCGGTGCGCCGCCATGCGCGGCCCACGCGGCGCGCTCGACCAGCGCATAGGCATTGCGCGTTCGCGCTTGCGCGATCGACTCGGTGACCGAGCCGGCGCTGCGGTACCACGGCCCGGCCGGCGCGATCTTCGCGGCGCGCCATAGCGCCTGCTCGGCGACATGCGTGCCCGAGCCGTCCCCCGTCGAGATGAAGCTCACGTCGCCGGGCGCGGCGGCCTGGGCAGCATCTCGGATCCGCGCGAGCGCCGCGGCGGCATCTCGTGTGCCGGCGATGCCGGCCGGATCGGGTGTCTTGCCGCGTGCCGGCGGGCCGACGATCACGAACTCGCCCGCCGCGATGGCCTGGCGGTCATGGACCAGCCCCTGCTGGTCCAGGCGGGCTTCCGCCTCGGCCGCGTTGGCAAGCGCAGCGTCGAGCTCGCCGCGCTCCAACGCCTCCAGCAGCGGCAGCGCCGGCATCGCGACGAGCTTCACGGCAATGCCGGTGTCGCGTCCGAAGCCCTGCTGCAAGGCCTTCGCGAGGCCGGAATCGGCCAACGTGGTGTCGATGCCGAGTCGCAGGGGGTCGGTCAGCGAGCGGCGCTGCTGGGCCTGAGCGACGAGTGGCAGGCCCGATCCGGCGGCCAGCACCCCACAGGACGACAAGATGGCGAAGGAACGGCGGCGCAGCATCATGCGGGCGATTATTGCGGCCACGACGTGTCCGCCAAATTGCACGCATGAAGTCATGCCGGAACTGCATGATCCCCCGCAGGCCAGTGGTTACCCCGTGATTACACTGGAACGACAATCGGTCCACGAGGTCCATGCTGGGTCGATTCGATTGTCTGGATCGCCGGGCCACGAACCCTCGTCGTAACCAGATTGCGTGCGGCCCCATGACGGCCACGTCGTGAGCGGCATTCGGCAAATTCCCGCGAAGTCCTGCGTGGCAGCCCGGCGATTTACCCAATTCCGCTTTCTTGACTTCGTGATTGGACCTGCGATGAATCGTCCCGTGATGGAAGGCGTACGCCTGAACGTGCCCGCCGCCGTGAAACACGCCAAGCTGATTGCCTGGGTCGCCGAGATGGCCGCCCTGACCGAAGCGAAGGATGTCTATTGGTGCGACGGATCGGATGCCGAGTACGGCCGGCTCTGCGCCCAACTGGTCGCAGCCGGCACGTTCAAGAAGCTCAATCCCGAGCTGCGGCCGAACAGCTACCTGGCGTGCAGCGATCCGAGCGACGTCGCGCGCGTCGAGGATCGCACCTTCATCTGCAGCGAAAGGAAGGAAGACGCCGGCCCGACCAACCACTGGATGGCGCCGGCCGAGATGCGCGCGATCCTGCAGACCGGGCCGGACGCATTGTTCCGCGGCTGCATGCGCGGCCGCACGCTGTACGTCGTGCCCTTCTCGATGGGCCCGCTGGGCTCGCCGATCGCGCACATCGGCGTCGAGCTGTCCGACAGCCCGTATGTCGCCGTCAACATGAAGATCATGACCCGCATGGGCGCCAAGGTGCTGGACGTGCTGGGCGCCGACGGCCACTTCGTGCCGTGCATGCACACCGTCGGCGCGCCGCTCGAGGCGGGCCAGAAGGACGTGGCGTGGCCGTGCAACGCGACCAAGTACATCGTCCACTACCCCGAGACGCAGGAGATCTGGAGCTACGGCTCGGGCTACGGCGGCAACGCGCTGCTGGGCAAGAAGTGCTTTGCGCTGCGCATCGCCTCGACGATGGGTCGCGATCAGGGCTGGCTCGCCGAGCACATGCTGATCCTCGGCGTGACCTCGCCCGAGGGCAAGAAGCATCACGTCGCGGCCGCGTTCCCGAGCGCCTGCGGCAAGACCAACTTCGCGATGCTGATCCCGCCCGCCGGGCTGGCCGACTGGAAGGTCACGACGATAGGCGATGACATCGCCTGGATCAAACCCGGCGCCGATGGCCGCCTCTACGCGATCAACCCGGAAGCGGGCTACTTCGGCGTCGCCCCCGGTACCAACGACCGGACCAACCCGAACTGCATGGCGAGCCTGAAGCGCGACGTGATCTTCACGAACGTTGCGCTGACCGATGACGGCGACGTCTGGTGGGAAGGGATGACCGACACGCCGCCGGCGCACCTGATCGACTGGCAGGGCAAGGACTGGACGCCGGCCATCGCGAAGGAAACCGGCGCCAAGGCCGCGCACCCGAATTCGCGCTTCACGGTTGCCGCGACCAATAACCCCGCGCTCGACCCCGAGTGGGACAACCCGGCCGG
>DATEFR010000145.1:0-3348 GCA_035280545.1 Burkholderiaceae bacterium
GTATGGCCTGTCGGAGCACGACGACGTCGAAGCACCGATCGACGAGGCCGCGCAGCTGCACGCCTCGGCCCGGCAACTGGCCGCTGGCATCGCCGGCCTGCTGCCGCGCTGGCAAGCGCATGCGCCGCTGCATGCGAAGGCCGCGCGGCGCACCTGTGCCGACTGCACGCTCGCCGCGCTGCTCGCGGTCCAGCGTTGGCACCGCTGGCCGACTGGCCGCGCGCGCGAGCTGGCCACGCAGTGGCTTGCGGCACTGGGTCTGTCCGGCGAGAGCGGCTTCTTCGCCTATCGGACAAGCGCGGGCGACGAGGCGCTGGCATTGGCGCACCAGGTCTGCTGCCTGCACTTCCGGCGGCGCGACGGCAGCCGCTGCAGCACGTGCCCGAAGCGGCCGCTCGCTGAGCGGATCGCCTGTCTCAGAGCGGACGGCTAGACAAGAAGCCTGCGGCTTACGACGAGCGCTGGGGTGGCGCGGTCACCGAGGCAGCCGGGCTGTCGTCGTCGACCGCCGAGGGCGGCAGCAGCCCGGTGAGCAGCCACACGCGGCGTGCTTCCGCATAGGCGACGCGGTGCGCCGGGTCGGCCGCCAGCCACTGCGCGAGGGCGTCGCGCACGGCTGGATCGTGCGGCGCGTCATGCAACGCCATCACCCAGCCGATCGCCGCGTCGGCGATCGAATCCTTCTTCGGTGGCTCCCCGGCCATCATCCCTCCAGCAACCAACGGCCGGAAGTGTAGGCGCGCGGGTGTCGGGCGGCTCGGCGGTCAGGTACTGCGCAGCGCTGCGCGGCAGTGCTCGAGCGCCTCGCGGATCAAGGCGTTGACGGTCGCGGCGGACAGCCCGAGCTCGGCGCCGATCTCGCGTTGCGTGCGGCCTTCGAGGCGGTAGAGCTCGAACACGCGGCGCACGCGCTCGGGCAGCTCGGCCAGTGCGCGCGCCACGCGGGCCAGCTCGTGGCGATCGATCGCCATCGTCTCGGGCGAATGTGCCGCCGGTGCGGCGACGACTTCCAGGCCGGTGTCGTCGGACTCGAAGAGCTGCGATTCGAGGGCGCTGCGGCGGTGCTGGTCGATCGCCAGGTTGCGCACGACGCGGTGCGCGTACGACAGCGGCTGCTTCACGACGGCGGCCGGTGCCCGCAACCCGTCGATCGCGCGCAGGTAGGCATCGTGCACCAGGTCCTCGGCGAGGTGGGCGTCGCCGAGGATGCGATGCGCCGCGCGCTTGAGCTGCGCGCGGTGCGTCGCGAACACGTCGCCGAGCAGGTGGTCCTGCGACGTCAGTACGTCCATCGCAGCGTGACGGAGCCGTTGCGCGGCGCGCCGTAGAAGGCCTGGTTCGGCCACATCAGGCTGGTCAGGTGGCGCTTGTCGGTGGCGTTCTCCAGTTTGGCCGTCACGCTGAGCTGCGGCGTGAACTCGTAGGTGGCCGCGAGGTCGAGCAGGGCGTAGGCGCCCTGGCGCGTGGTGACCGTGCCGTCGGTGCGCTCGTATTCGCTCTGCCATTTCAAGCTCGCGCCCAGCTTCAACGCGTTCAGCATCGGCAACCGATAGCTGGTGGTCAGTCGCAGCGTCCGGCGCGGCACGTATTTGCGGACGTCGTTGCCATCGGGATCCTCGATGCGCATCTGCGTGTAGCCGCCGCTCAACTCCCAGCCGGTGGCCAGCATGCCGGCAGCGTCGAGCTCGAAGCCGGTCGACGTCGCGTCTATGCCCGTGTAGACCGTGCGGCCGAGCGTGGTGTCGTAGCCGAGCGACTCCGCGGTGTTGTCCTGGCGCACGCGGAACACCGCAAACGAGCCGTTGAGCCGGCCGTCCAGCCATTCGCCCTTGACGCCCAACTCGGTGTTGCTGCCCTTGATCGGTTCGAGCACGTTGCCGGCCCGGTCGAGCTGGTACTGCGGGTTGTAGATGCCGCCGTAGCTGCCGTACAGCGAGTATTGCGGATCGAAGGCCCAGGTCGCGCCGACGTAGGGCGTGGCCTTGGTCGCGCCGTAATCGTGCGCGACGCCATAGCTGATGCCTTCGCTGGTGACGCGCGTGAGGTTCGCCCCGGTCGTCAGCTTCAGCGCATCGGTGACGTCGAAGCGCGCGACCGCATACAGCGTGCTGCGACGGTTGGTGAAGTCGCCGGTCCCGGTGATGCCTTGGTCGAACGCCGGCTGCGGGAAGCTGCCGTTGAGCATCTCGCTCTCGGTGATCGCGATCGACCCGTCGTCATCGCTGGAGCGCAGCGTGTTCTTGCTGCTGCCCCAGTTCGCGCCGACCACGAGCTGATGGCGCCGGCCGGCCAGCGAAAAGGGGCCGCTGACGTAGACGTCGGCGATGTTCTGCGTTTCCTTGCTGTTGTATTTCGAGGGCCAGCTGAACAGGCCGTCGCCGGTCGTGGCGTTGGGCGTGCCGGTGACGAAGAACAGCTCGGAGTCCGACTTCAGCACGCGATGCGTCAACGAGGCCTTGGCCTGCCAGCCGCCGGCCAGGCGTTGGGTGAACTCGGCGAAGGTCTGCGTGTCGTCGGTGTTCCAGTACGTCCAGTCGGGTGCGGCGTTGGCCGAGGTCGCGTAGTTCGTCGGCGAGCCGTCGCTGTAGTACAGCGGCAGCGAGCCCCACATCACGCCCTTGGGCCGGTTGTGCTGCTGCGAGTGGCCCAGCGTCAGCGTGCTGCCCGGCGCGAGATCGGCCTCGACGATGCCCGAGAACAGATTCTTCGACAGCGAGTAGCGGTCCAGGTACGAGTCGCCCTTCTGCGCGGCCGCGGTGAAGCGGCCGCGTATCGTGCCGCTCGCGTTCAGCGGGCTCGAGACATCGGCGTCGACGCGTCGCGTGTCCCACGAGCCCACGGTCAGCGCGGCGCTCGCGTGGAAGTCCGCGGTCGGCCGCTTGCGCACGAAGTTCACCGTCGCCGATGGGTTGCCCGTGGACGACATCAAGCCGTTCGCTCCGCGCAGCACTTCGACCCGCTCGTACAGCGCGGTGTCGAGATTGCCGATCTGGTCGCCGGTCGCGAACGGCAGCCCGATCCCGTCGATCTGAAAGTTCGAGACCTCGAAACCGCGCACCGAGAAATAGGTGCGGTCCGGCTCGACCCGCTCGACGTTGACGCCGGTCACGCTGGTCAGCAGGTTGTTGACGTCGTTGAGCACGAAGTCGTCCATCAGCGCACGCGGCACCACGCTGATGGACTGCGGCGTGTCGCGCAGCGAGAGATCGAGCTTGGTCGCGGTGCCGGCCGAGCGGCTCGTGTAGCTGTCGATCGTCGCCTCGCGGCGGCCGGTGACGGTGACCGCCGGCAGCTGCGGCGCGGCGCCGGACGCCGCGGTGCTGGGCGGTGCAGCGGCGGCGGCGGCTT
>DATEFR010000146.1:0-3227 GCA_035280545.1 Burkholderiaceae bacterium
CCACGCTGGGCTGCGCGGGCCTGATGCGCGCCTATCGCGAAGGCAACGTCGTGATCTGCAATGCGGTCGGCACGGGCGTCGCCGACGACAAGTCGATCTATCCGTACGTGCCGAAGATGGTCGAGTTCTACCTCGGCGAGAAACCGATCCTGAACAACGTGCCGACCCACCTGTGCCGCGTGCCGGACGACCTGAAGTACGTGCTCGACCACCTGGAGGAGCTGGTCGTCAAGGAGGTCCACGGCGCCGGCGGCTACGGCATGCTGATCGGCCCGGCCGCGACGAAAGCCGAGATCGAGGACTTCCGCAAGGCGCTGGTCGCGAACCCGAGCGGCTACATCGCGCAGCCGACGCTGAGCCTGTCGACCTGCCCGACCTATGTCGAAAGCGGCATCGCGCCGCGCCATATCGACCTGCGGCCGTTCGTGCTGTCGGGCAAGGAAGTGCAGATGGTGCCAGGCGGATTGACCCGCGTGGCGCTGAAGGAAGGGTCCCTGGTCGTCAACTCGTCACAGGGCGGCGGTACCAAGGACACCTGGGTCATGGAGGCCTGAGCGATGCTGTCACGTACTGCTGATCACTTGTTCTGGATGGCCCGCTACATGGAGCGGGCGGAGAACACCGCGCGGATGCTGGATGTCAACTACCAGGCCTCGATGCTGCCGCAATCGGCCGACGCGGCCGAGAAGGGCTGGAAGGGCCTGCTCGGCATCAGCGAGCTGAGCGGCGACTTCGCGACCCGCCACGGCGAGGTCACGCCCGAGAACGTGATGCGCTACATGGTGAGCGATGCGCAGAACGGCTCGAGCATCCGCAACTGCCTGATGGCGGCGCGCGAGAACGCACGCGCGGTGCGCGGCACCTTGACCACCGAGGTCTGGGAAACGCAGAACCAGACCTGGCTCGAGTTCCAGCGCCTGATCGCGAACGACAAGTTCCTGCGCGACCCGAGCTCGACCTTCGAATGGGTCAAGTTCCGCTCGCACCTGTCGCGCGGCGTCACGGTGGGCACGATGCTGCAGGACGAGGCCTTCCACTTCCTGCGCATCGGCAGCTTCCTCGAGCGCGCCGACAACACCGCGCGGCTGCTCGACGTGAAGTTCCATGCGGTCGAGAGCGAGTACCACGGCGGCACCAACGGCGCGGTCGGCGGCAAGGACATCGAGGTCGACTTCTATCACTGGTCCGGCATCCTGCGCTCGGTCTCGGGCTTCGAGGTCTATCGCAAGGCCTACCGCAACGTGATCAAGCCCGAGAAGGTGGCCGAGCTCCTGATCCTGCGCGCCGACATGCCGCGTTCGCTGGCGGCCTGCATGCAGGAGGTGGTCGCGAACCTGCAGAAGGTCGCGAACGAGCAGTCGAGCGACACGCTGCGCCGTGCCGGTAGATTGCAGGCCGACCTGCAGTACGGCCGCATCGACGAGATCCTCGCGACCGGGCTGCATGCGTACCTGACGCAGTTCCTCGAGCGGGTCGGGACCCTGGGGGTCGGCATCAGCCGCGACTTCCTGGTGCCGGTCGCGGCTTGAGCCGAGCCTTTGCGATCTGAATTTTCCGGAGTCCACGCATGTCCATCCACGTCGCGCTGAACCACGTGACGCACTACCGCTACGACCGGCCGATCAGCCTCGGCCCGCAGGTCGTGCGGCTGCGTCCCGCGCCGCATTCGCGCACGCGCATCCTCAGCTACTCGATGCGCGTCGAGCCGGCCACGCACTTCATCAACTGGCAGCAGGACCCGCAGGCCAACTACCTCGCGCGGCTGGTGTTCCCCGACAAGACCACCTCGTTCCGGATCGAGATCGACCTGGTCGCCGAGATGTCGGTGCTGAACCCGTTCGACTTCTTCCTCGAACCCTCGGCCGAGCAGTTCCCGTTCGCGTACGACGGCGAGCTCGCGCGCGAGCTGGCGCCGTACCTGATCAAGAGCCCGGAGCTGGCCGATGCGCCGAAGTTCCAGGCCTACGTGGCGGCCATCTCTCGCGAGAAGCGCGCGACCAACGACTTTCTGGTCTCGCTGAACCAGCAGCTGCAGCGCGACATCGGCTACCTGATCCGGATGGAGCCGGGCGTGCAGACGCCGGAGCAGACCCTGACCAAGGCGAGCGGCTCGTGCCGCGACACCGGCTGGCTGCTGGTGCAGATCCTGCGCCACCTCGGGCTCGCGGCGCGCTTCGTCTCGGGTTACCTGATCCAGCTCAAGAGCGACGTGAAGTCGCTCGACGGCCCGAGCGGCACCGAGGTCGATTTCACCGACCTGCACGCATGGTGCGAGGTCTACCTGCCCGGGGCCGGCTGGATCGGGCTCGACCCGACCTCGGGCCTGCTCGCCGGCGAGGGCCACATTCCGCTCGCCTGCTCGCCCGAGCCGTCGTCGGCCGCGCCGGTGACCGGCGCGCTCGAGGAATGCGAGACCAGCTTCGAGCACAGCATGTCGGTGCGGCGCGTCTGGGAGGCGCCGCGCGTGACCCTGCCGTACACCGACGCGCAATGGGAAGCGATCGATGCGCTCGGCCAGCGCGTCGACGACGACCTGAACCGCCACGACGTGCGCCTGACGCAAGGCGGCGAGCCGACCTTCGTCTCGGTCGACGACCGCGAAGGCGCCGAGTGGAACACCGAGGCGATGGGCCCGAACAAGCGCGGCCTCAGCGCCGCGCTGATGGACAAGCTGCGCATCAAGTATGGCGAAGGCGGCCTGCTCCACTACGGGCAGGGCAAGTGGTATCCGGGCGAGCAGCTGCCGCGCTGGTCGCTGAACCTCTTCTGGCGCAAGGACCGCGAACCGATCTGGACGCACCCGGAACTGTTCGCCGACGAGAAGCGCGACTACGGCGCCACCGAGGTCGAAGCGCACAGGTTGCTCGCCGGAGTCGCGAAGCGGCTCGGCCTCGACCCGCAGCACGTGTTCCCGGCTTATGAAGACACCTGGTACTACCTGTGGCGCGAGCGCAAGCTGCCGAGCAACGTCGACCCATTCGACGCGCGGCTCGCCGACCCGCTCGAGCGCGACCGCATCCGCAAGGTGTTCACGCAGGGGCTCGACAAGGTGGTCGGTCACGTGTTCCCGGTGGCGCGCAATCCGCGTGGCACGCCACGCTGGCAGACCGGCCCGTGGTTCCTGCGCAGCGAGCGCTGCTACCTGATCCCGGGCGACTCGGCGCTCGGCTATCGCCTGCCGCTCGACTCGCAGCCGTGGGCCACCGACACCGACCAGCCGTGGATCC
>DATEFR010000147.1:0-2512 GCA_035280545.1 Burkholderiaceae bacterium
CCAGCTCGGCGTCGAGCGTGAAATCCCACGCGGGCACGAGCATGACGCCGGCATCGCGCGCACCGAAGCCGCGGCCGAGCCGTGCGAAGTGCATGTCCTTGCAGATCGCCACACCATAGCGCAGGCCCTCGATGTCGTTCACCGGATACTCCGAGCCGGAGACGAACTCGCGCTCGGGCGGTGCCATGAAGTGCTTCAGGTAATTGGTGATCTGTCGGCCGTCCGGCGCGAACCACCAGGCCTCGTTGCGACGCTCCGTTCCGTTGTCGACGCCGAGTCCGGCCACCAGCCACACGTGGTTGTCGCGCGCCAGTGCCGCGAGGTGCGCCTTGCGCGCCTCCGCGTCCGCGCTCTTCAGCACGTCGATCTTCTCCGGCAGCACAATGATCTTCGCGCCACTGCCCGCGAGCAGCAGCACCTGCGCGTCGTATTGCTCCCAGACGTCACGCGATTGCTCGGACCGCGGGCCCGGCACGAAGTCGTCGACGGCCGCGATGCCGAACGCCACCGGTGTACCCGAGGCCTGCGCGGGCGCCGCCTGCAGCCGCGCCGCGCCGAAGCCGATGCTGGCCGCGAGTACCAGCACCGTACCGCCGTACGCGACCCACGCGCCGCGCAGCTTCGTGCCATGCGTGAGCGCCAGCGCGATCGCCGAGTTCGCCAGCATCAGCACGAACAGGATCGCCGGCACGCCGCCGAACGCCGCGAGCTGCGCCACCGGCAAAGCCTCCGTCTGCGTGTACGCGAGGCTGCCCCAGTTGCCGTCGGGCGTGACGTATGCGAGCAGCGTGTCCGCGCCCACGACGATGACCGGCAGCGCCAGCACCGACCATGCCGTCGGATACCGCGTGACGATGCGTCGCGCTCCCGAGTAGATGAGCACCCAGAGCAGCACCTGCGACGCCATCACGACGATCACCGGCACCACCGGCATCACCTTGAGGAAGAACGGCACGTTGACCGTGACGCCGATCGCCGCCGCCAGGGCGATCAGTCCGCGCGCCGGCCACGGATCCGCGCGCAATGCGAGCGCCAGCAGCAGGCCCGGCAGGAACCACGCGAAGATCCAGTTGGGCTCGAGATCGACGATGAACCGCAGGCCGCAGCCGATGGCCACGGCGCCCAGGACGAGCAGGATGTTCCGGTGCATGGGCCGCGAGTGTAGCGGCTCAGCGCACGCGCAGCGCGCAGACTCCCGCGATCACGAAGCTCGCGCCGCCCACGACCAGCGCGTAGATGGGCTCGCCGCCCAGCCATCCCTTGACCACCGCACCGAGCGCAGCGGCGGCGATCACCTGCGGGATGACGATGAAGAAATTGAAGATACCCATGTACACGCCCATCTTGCGTGACGGCAGGCTGTCGGCGAGCAACGCGTACGGCAGCGACACGATGGATGCCCATGCGAACCCGACGCCCAGCATCGAGCTCATCAACAGTTTCGGATCGCGGATCACGACGAAGGACACGAGCCCCGCGGCGCCGAGCAAGAGGTTCAGGCAATGCGCGCGCGCCAGGCCGATCGCCCGCACCGTGTAGGGGATGACGATGGCCGCGAGCGCCGCGTAGCCGTTGTAAGCGGCGAACAGCACGCCCACCCAGTTGGCGCCTTCGTTGTAGCCGGCATCGGTCACGGCCGGCGCATGGAAATGCGTGCGCGTCACGGCCGGCGTGGTGAAGATCCACATCGCGAACAGCGCGAACCAGGAGAAGAACTGCACCGGCACCAGCTGGCGCATGCGCTCGGGCATGTCGTCGATGTCGCGCATCAACGTGGAGAACAGGCTCGTCCCGGCCTTGCCGCCGTAGATCAGCAGTGCCACGCCCCAGAACACGAACATGCCGGCGAGGACGTACACCTGCTTGTCGATCGCGAACTTCCACACGAGGAATCCGACGAGCGCGCCCGCCGCCAGCCACGTGACGCCGCGCAGGTGGACGTTGCTCGCGCTGCCGGGCCGCACGACCGCGGTGTCCTGCGTCGAATCGGTGAACTGGTGCAGCTGGTCGGGTGGGTATTCGCGCGTCGTGAAGATGGTCCAGAACATCGCGATCGCGAGCACCGCGGCGCCGACGTCGAACGACAGGCGCACCGAATCCGGAATCGTACCCTCATTGCTGACGCCGGCCTGCGTGAAGATCCACGGCAGCATGCTCGCGACCACGGCGCCCACGCCGATGAAGAAGCTCTGCATCGCGTAGCCTTTCGGCCGCTGCGCCGGCGACAGATTGTCGCCGACGAAGGCGCGGAACGGCTCCATCGCGATGTTGATGCTCGCATCCATGATCCACAGCAGTCCGGCCGCGAACCAGAGCACCTGCGATCGGGGCATCAGGATCAGCGCCATCGACGTGAGCACCGCGCCAGCGAGGAAGTACGGCCGGCGGCGGCCGAGGCGCGTCCAGGTGCGGTCCGAGAAGTAGCCGACGATCGGTTGCACGATCAGG
Organism: Burkholderiaceae bacterium; assembly: GCA_035280545.1. GTDB lineage: Bacteria > Pseudomonadota > Gammaproteobacteria > Burkholderiales > Burkholderiaceae_C > DATCSE01. The sequence continues at coordinate 2,449 of DATEFR010000147.1, forward strand.
CCGGTGAGCGGCGCCGCAATCCACAGCAGCGGAATCTGCTCCAGGCTCGCACCGAGCGTCTGAA
>DATEFR010000148.1:0-3863 GCA_035280545.1 Burkholderiaceae bacterium
GCTGAAGATGGTGTCCATCCTCGATGTGCTGAACGATGGGTTGTCGGCCGTCTACACCTTCTTCGAGCCGGAGCCCAAGACCAGCTACGGCACCTACAACGTGCTGTGGCAGATCGAGCAGACCAAACTGCTGCGCCTGCCGTACGTCTACCTCGGCTACTGGATCGGGCAGAGCGACAAGATGGCGTACAAGGCGCAGTTCCGCCCGCACGAGCTGTTGGTCAACGGGCATTGGCAGCCCGAGGCGTCGGCGCCGAGTTCCGCCGGCAGCGCTACGACCCCGTCGCCGGGCGATTGAGCAGCGCGTCGGCCGCTGCGTCCGCGAGCGCGAGACAGGCCGTGAGGCCGGGCGACTCGATTCCGTACAAATTCACGAGGCCTGCGATGCCGTGCTCGCCAGGACCTTGCAGCACGAAGTCGACGATCGCGCGACCGTCGTGCCCTTCGAGCTTGGGCCGCACGCCGCTGTAGGCCGGCTGCAGCATGGCCGTCGGCAGGCCGGGCCAGTAGTCGCGGATTGCCGCTTCGAACGCGGGGGTGCGCGCCGGGTCGACGCGGTAATCGATCTCCTCGGGCGTCGCCGGGGTTATCCACTCGACGTCCGGGCCGAAGCGCGCCTGGCCGGCCAGGTCCAGCGTCAGGTGCACACCCAGCCCCGCCGCTTCGGGAACCGGGTAGACCAGATGCCGGAACGGCGCTTTCGCGGCGAGCGCGAAGTAGTGGCCTTTGGCATAGCGCGCACGCGGCACGTGAGCCGGCGCCAAGCCGGCGATGCGCTGCGCGACGCTGCAAGCCCAGAGGCCGGCCGCATTGACGACGAAGCGCGCTTCGAGCGTCATCGGGGCGTCGCCGCCAATCTGCAGCGCATGCCAGGCATCGCCCGTGCTGTTGCCGCCCGGGCCTGTCGTCATGGCCTCGAACGGCGAACGCAGCGCCAGCGCGCCGCCGGCCGCTTCCAGGTCGCCCAGCAGCGCGAGCATCAGCGCATGGCTGTCGACGATGCCGGTCGCCGGCGACCACAACGCGGCATCGGCACGCAACTCGGGCTCCAACGTGCGCAGCGCGGCTGCATCCAGCCGCTGCAGATCGCCCGCGCCGTTGCGCAGGCCTTGCGCCTGGATCTGCGCAAGCTTGTCGCATTGCGCCGCGCCGCTGGCCACCAGCAGCTTGCCACAGCGCCGGTGCGCGATGCCTTTGTCGGCACAGTACGCGTACAACCGGTCGCGGCCCGCCACGCACAGCCGTGCTTTCAGCGACCCGCTCGGGTAGTACAGCCCGGCGTGGATCACCTCGCTGTTGCGCGAACTGGTGACTGTGCCGAACGCATCCTCGCGTTCCAGCACGATGGTCTCGAGCCCGCGCAGCGCGAGCGCGCGGCCAACCGCGAGGCCGATCACGCCGGCACCGATCACGACCGCGTCGACACGTTCCATCACGCTGCGCCGTGGAACATGGGTCGGTCCATGAAGGTGGGGAGTCTGGTGGTGGGCGGTGAGGGTTTCGAACCCCCGACCCCGACAGTGTGAATGTCGTGCTCTACCCCTGAGCTAACCGCCCGGTATCACGAAGCGGGGCGAGCCCGTCCGCGAAGCTCGCGATTATGCCACAGCGACCTCGACCGCCGCCTCGACGACCATCGAGCGCCACACCGTCTTGCCGCCGCTGGCCTTGTCCAGCTCGGCCAGCAGCGCGGTATGCGCCTCGACCTCGACCGCATCGGCGGCAATCACCGGCAGGGCTAGCGCGGCGAAGTCGATCGCCTCGAACTCGGCGGCCTCGGTCGCGTCGGCGTCGAAGCCGTCGATCACGAGCGAGTTCTGCCCGCGCGTCATCCGGATGTAGACCTCGGCCAGCAGCCCGGCGTCCAGCAGCGCGCCGTGCAGGCTGCGGCTGCTGTTGTCGACCTCGAAGCGCCTGCACAGCGCATCCAGCGAGTTCGCCTTGCCGGGGAACATCTCGCGCGCCATCAACAGGCTGTCGGTCACGCCGCCGACATGGCTCTCGACCGCCGGCTTGCCGAGGCGGCGCAGCTCGGCGTTCAGGAAGCCGATGTCGAACGCGGCGTTGTGGATGATGATCTCGGCGCCGCCTATGAACTCGAGCAGCTCGTCGGCGATCGCGGCGAACAGCGGCTTGTCGGCAAGGAACTCGTCGGTCAGGCCGTGGACCTTCAGCGCATCCTCATGACTGGCCCGCTGCGGGTTGATGTACAGGTGCAGGTTGCGCCCCGAGAGCCGCCGGTTCAGCAGCTCGATGCAGCCGATCTCGATGATGCGGTCGCCCGATTCGGGGCTCAGGCCGGTGGTTTCGGTGTCGAGAAAGATCTGCCGCGTCATTTGTCGTTCGCCACCCGGTTGCGCCCCCACCACCACAACGCGATGCCGACCAGGATCATCGGCACGCTGAGCCACTGCCCCTGGCTAAGCCCGAGCGCGCGCAGGCCCAGGAAGTCGTCGGGCTCGCGGAAGTACTCGGCGATGAAGCGGAACACGCCATAGCCGAGCAGGAACGCACCCGACACCTGGCCGAGGCCGCGCGGCTTCTTCGCGTAGATCCACAGCAGCACGAACAGCAAGATGCCTTCGAGCCCGAACTGGTACAGCGGCGACGGATGCCGCGGCACCTCGCTGCCCGATTGCGGAAAGATCATCGCCCACGGCAGCGACGGATCTGCGACACGCCCCCACAGCTCGCCGTTGATGAAGTTGCCGATGCGGCCGGATGCAAGCCCGGTCGGCACGCACGGCGCCACCAGATCGGTCACCTGCAGGAACGGCCGGCCCTTCGTGCGCGCGAACAGCGCCATCGCCGCGATCGCGCCGAGCAGCCCGCCGTGGAATGCCATGCCGCCCTTCCACACCGCGAAGATCTCCGCGAGGTGATGGACGTAGTAGTCGGGCTTGTAGAACAGCACATAGCCCAGCCGCCCGCCGATGACGACGCCGAGCACGCCGTAGAACAACAAGTCTTCGACATCGCGACGGGTCCAGCCCACGCTCGCGTATTGCGGCTGCTTGGCACGCAGCGAGCCCAGCCAGACGAACAGGCCGAACGCGACGAGATAAGTCAGCCCGTACCAGTGGATCGCAACCGGGCCGAGATGGATGGCGACCGGGTCGAACTGCGGATGTCGAAGAACCATGGGGCGCAACGATACCTCAGCGCCCGTGCAAGGACTTGTGCACGAACTCGACGAAGCGTCGCACCGCCGGCTCGTTCGCGGCGGTGGACCACACCAGGCTGGTCTCCGCCTGCGGCGCCGCGAGCGACGCGCCAAGCTGACGGTACACGACGCCGGCGCGCTGGAACTGCATCACCGAACGCGGCACCCAGGCGATGCCGATGCCGGCGGAGACCAGGTTGACGATGGTCTGCATCTGGATCGCCTCCTGCGCGATCGCCGGCGTCGCGCCTTGACGGTGATAGAACGCGAGCAACGCGTCGTACAACGACGGCGTGATCACGCGCGGGAAGACGACGAGCGGCTGTGCGAGCACATCGCGCAACCGCGGCCGCGGTGCATGCGCCCAGGCCAGCGTCTCGGGCAGCGCGAGCACCAACGGCTCGACGCCAAGCGACAGCGCATCCAATCCCTGCGCTGCGCCCGGTGCCATGCCCGGCGCGTGCAGCACGAAGCCGGCATCGAGCTCGCCGCGCTCGAACGCGCGCAGTTGCACGTCGCCAGTCGCCTCGCGCAGCTCGACCGCGATGCGCGGCTGCGCCGAGCGAAACCCGCGCAGCCAGTTCGGCAGCGGCCCGAAACCCACGGTCGAGATGAAACCCAGCCGGAGCCGGCCCGCTTCGCCCACCGCCGCGCTGTGCGCCAGTGCCGGCAGCGCCGCGGCCTGGCGCAGCAGCGCGCG
>DATEFR010000149.1:0-3371 GCA_035280545.1 Burkholderiaceae bacterium
AGCTGATGCACTCGTACTGCAGGCCGGCACGGATGTCGATGCCGCTCGGGCAGACCTGCACGCACAACGTGCAGTCGATGCAATCGCCCTTGCCGGCCGCGGCCAGCGTGTCGTGCGCCAGCGAGCGCGGCCGCGAGCCGCGCGGGTCGCCGCGCCGCGCGTCGTAGCTGACGATCATCGTGTCCTGGTCGAACATCGCGCTCTGGAAGCGTGCGTACGGGCACATGTACTTGCAGACTTGCTCGCGCATGTAGCCGGCGTTGCCGTAGGTCGCGAAGCCGTAGAACAGCACCCAGAACCACTCCCACGGGCCCAGCCCGGGGGCGCCGGCCCCGCCTGCGTTCACCAGGGTCAACGCCTCCGACGCGAGCGTGCGGATGGGCGTGAAGTAGCCGACGAAGGTGAAGCCGGTCCACAGCCCGATCGCGATCCAGGCCGCCTGCTTGCCGCCTTTGCGCAGCACCTTCTCGACGGTCCACGGCCCGGCATCGAGCTTCATGCGCGCAGCACGATCGCCTTCGAAGCGCCGCTCGACCCACAGGTAGATCTCGGTGTACACGGTCTGCGGGCAGGCGAAGCCGCACCACAGGCGCCCGGCCACCGCGGTGAACAGGAACAGGCCGTACGCGCTGACGACCAGCAGCCCGGTCAGGTAGATGAAGTCCTGCGGGTACAGGACCAGGCTGACGATGTAGAAGCGCCGCGCGCCCAGATCGAACAGCACCGCCTGGCGCGCGTTCCACTCGAGCCACGGCAGCCCGTAGAACAGCAGCTGCGTGCCCCAGACCAGCAGCCAGCGCCAGGCCGCGAACCAGCCGGTGACCGAGCGCGGATGGATCTTCTTCTGCGCCTGGTACATCGAGACCCATTCGGCGGTCGCGCCGCTGCCGTGGTGGTCGCGCGCCGGCACGATGGGGATGACCGGGCGCACCGCCGGTGCCTCGTTCATCGCTGCAGGGCTCTCGGCCATCGAAAAACGCCGTGCTGTCGTCACTTGGCCGCGGCGGCGGTCGTCGCGTCGAGCGCGCTGCTGTTCGACAGGCTCCAGACGTACGCGGCGAGCACGTGGATCTGCTCGGGCGTGAGCCGCTTCTCCTGCGCCGGCATCACGTTGGTCTTGCCGTTGTTGATCATCGCGACGATCGCGTCGTGGCCCCAGCCGTGCAGCCAGACCTTGTCGGTCAGGTTGGGCGCGCCCAGCGCCTGGTTGCCCTTGCCGTCCGGTCCGTGACAGGCGGCGCAGGCCGCGAACTTGCTGCGTCCGGCCGCCGCGGCGATCGAGTTGTGCGGGCTGCCCGACAGGCTGAGCACGTAGTTCGCGACGTTGCTGACGTCGCTCGCCGTGCCGACCGCCGCGGCCATCGGCGGCATCGTGCCCTGGCGGCCGTGCGTGATGGTCTCGACGATGGCCTCGGGGCTGCCGCCGTACAGCCAGTCGGTGTCGGTCAGGTTCGGAAAGCCCTTGCTGCCGCGCGCATCCGAGCCGTGGCACGCGGCGCAGTTGTTGATGAACAGGCGCTCGCCGATCGCCATCGCCTGCGGCTCCTTGGCCAGCGCGTTCGCCGGCATCGCCGCGAACTTCGCGTAGACGGCGATCATCTGCCGCGTGGCCTCGCCCTGCTCGGCGCGGTACTCGTCGTCGCTGCTCCACTTGAGTGTCCCGGCGGCGCTGCCCAGCCCCGGATAGAGCGCCAGGTAGAGCCCGCCGAACACGATCGTGATGACGAACAGCCCCATCCACCACAGCGGCAGCGGGTTGTTCATCTCCTTCAGGTCCACGTCCCAGACGTGGCCGGTGGAGCCGTCTTTCGATGCGGCCTTGGTGCGGCTCGCGATGACCAGCAGCACCAGGCAGCCGAGCAGCCCGAGGATCGTCGCCGCGGCGATGAACACCGACCAGCCGGCGGAGAAGAAGTCACTCATGTCCGGGTCCCTCGAGGTGGCGGTGGGTCGGCGCGGGCGGCTCGTCGCGGAACGGCAGCTGCTGCGCCTCGTCGAAGCGCGCCCGGTTGCGGCCGGACCATGCCCACGACACGATGCCGCCGAAGATCAGGAACGACAGCAGCATCACGCTGTTGCGGAGATCGTTCACGTCCATGCCTGGCTCCTCACTTCATCGCCGTGCCGAGCACTTGCAGATACGCGACCAGCGCATCGAGGTCGGTCTTGCCCTTGACCTCGTCGCCTGCCTGCGCGATCTCGGCGTCGCTGTAGGGCACGCCGACGCGCCGCAGCGCGCGCATCTTCGGCGCCATCTCGGTCGGATCGACGCTGCCGCTGGCGAGCCACGGGTACGACGGCATGTTGGACTCCGGCACCAGGTCGCGCGGGTTGATCAGGTGGATGCGGTGCCACTCGTCGCTGTAGCGGCCGCCGACACGATGCAAGTCCGGCCCGGTGCGCTTGCTGCCCCACTGGAACGGATGGTCGTAGACGAACTCGCCGGCGGTCGAGTAGTGGCCGTAGCGCAGCGTCTCGGCGCGCAGCGGCCGGATCATCTGCGAGTGGCAGCCGTAGCAGCCCTCGCGCAGATAGACGTCGCGCCCGGCGAGCTGCAGCGCGGTGTACGGCTTCAGCCCGGCGACCGGCTGCGTGGTCGACTTCTGGAAGAACAGCGGCACGATCTCGACCAGCCCGCCGACCGCGACGACCAGCAGGATCAGCACGATCATCAGGAGGTTGTGGGTTTCGATCGTCGCGTGCGAGAAGCCCTCGGGCTTCGCCGCGTTGTCGTCTTGTGCCATGAGGGAATGCTCCGGAAGTGTTCGGGCTTAGGCGGCCGAAGAGGCCGCGCCCAGCGGGATGCGCACCGCCTGGTAGCGGCCCTGCATCGCGGTCTTGTAGGTGTTCCAGACCATCACCAGCATGCCGCTCAGGTACAGCAGCCCGCCGACGAGTCGCACCAGATAGAACGGGAAGGTCGCCTTCACGCCCTCGACGAAGCTGTAGACCAGCGTGCCGTCGGCGTTGACCGAGCGCCACATCAGGCCCTGCATCACGCCGGCGATCCACATCGCCGCGATGTACAGCACGATGCCCACGGTCGAGATCCAGAAGTGCAGCTCGATCGCCTTCACGCTGTACATGCGGTTCTGGCCGAACATGCGCGGGATCAGGTAGTACAGCGAGCCCATCGAGATCAGGCCCACCCAGCCGAGCGCGCCGGAGTGCACGTGGGCGATGCCCCAGTCGGTGTAGTGCGACAGCGAGTTCACCGTCTTGATCGACATCATCGGCCCCTCGAACGTGGCCATGCCGTAGAACGACAGGCTGACGATGAGGAACTTCAGGATCGGGTCGTCGCGCAGCTTGTGCCACGCACCCGACAAGGTCATGATCCCGTTGATCATGCCGCCCCAGCTCGGCGCGAG
>DATEFR010000150.1:0-2558 GCA_035280545.1 Burkholderiaceae bacterium
CAAGACCTCCTCCTTTACTTCACTGCGCCGGTCACCCGACACCCTCGGCTGGGCACCAGGTTTGGTCCTCGTCGAGGGGTCGCCCCGGCGACCTGATCCCGCGCCAACCTCCGCGTGGAGCTGACATGCATCCTGCGCAACGACTGAAGCAGCTGCTCGACACGGGCCACATCGTGCAGGCTCCCGGCGCCTACGACGCGCTGTCCGCACGTCTGGTCGAGCGGGCGGGCTTCGAGGCGATCTACATGACCGGCTTCGGCGCGACGGCGGCACGCCTCGGCCAGCCGGACATCGGCCTGCTGTCGCAAACCGAGATGACCACGCACGCGCGCGACATGGTGCGGGCAGTGCGTGTGCCGGTGATCGCCGACGCCGACACGGGCTACGGCGGTCCGTCCAACATCGAGCGCACGGTGCACGAATACGTGCAGTCCGGGGTCGCGGCGATCCACCTGGAGGACCAGGTCGCGCCCAAACGCTGCGGGCAGATGGCCGGCATCCGGCTGATCGATGCGCGCGAGAACGAGCGGCGGCTGCGCTGTGCGATCGCCGCGCGCGGCGACGCGCCGCTGCTCGTGATCGGCCGCACCGATGCGCTGCCCGCGATCGGGCTCGACGAGGCGGTCGCGCGCGCGAAGCGCTACCAGGACGCCGGCGTCGACCTCGTGTTCGTCGACGGCATCAAGCGCATCGCCGACATCGAGGCGGTGGCACGCGCCCTGCCCGGCCCGAAGGTCGTCTCGATCGTCGACGGCAACGAGACCGTCGCGCTGCGCGCCGATGACCTTCAGGCGATGGGCTACTCGATCGTCTTCTTTGCGGTCACGGCGTTGTTCAGCGCCGCGCGCGCGGTCGAGCAGGCGATGCGCGCCCTGCGCGAACGCGGCACGCCCGCCGAGCTGCCGCAGCCCGTGATGAGTTATGCCGAGTTCAGCGATGTCGTCGGGCTGCCGCAGCACCAGCGCCTGGACGAAAGCTACGGCGCCCCGAATCACCCAGCCACGAAAGAACCCACGTGACCTCCGCCATACAAACCCCGTTCACCGGCATCTGGCCGGCCCTGCTGACCCCATTGACCGAGACGTTGGACGTCGACATCCCGAAGTTCGCCGCGCACTGCAGCGCGCTGCTCGAGGCCGGCTGCACCGGCGTCACGCCGTTCGGCACCACCGGCGAAGGGCCGTCGTTCTCGGTGGCCGAGCGCAAGGCCGCGATAGACGGCTTGATCGCACACGGCGTTCCGGCCGAACGCATCCTCGTGTCCACGAGCTGCGCGGCGCTGCCCGACGTGGTGGAGCTGACGCGCCACGCGCTCGCGGTCGGCGCGCACGGCTGCCTGATGCTGCCGCCGTTCTTCCTGAAGGGCGTGGTCGACGACGGCATCATCGAGGCCTACCGCTATGTGTTCGACCGCGTCGCCGACGAGCGGCTGCGCGTCTACCTCTATCACATCCCGCAGGTTTCGGGCGTCGCGCTGAGCCATCGCGTGATCCGCGCGCTGAAGGAGCGCTACCCGCAGGTCATCGTCGGCATCAAGGACAGCGGCTGCCAGCGCGACGCGTCGCTGAAGCTGGCCGACGAGTTCATCGATCGCGTGATGGTCTACGTCGGCAACGAGCCGGACCTGCAGACCCTGGGCGCACGCGGCAGCACCGGTGCCGTCAGCGGCATCGCCAACATCATGCCGCGGCTGGTTCAGCGCCTGGTCGGGCAGATCGACGGGCCACAGGCCGTGCAGGACCAGCAGCGCGTGATGCGGCTGCTCGACATCCTCGGCGGCTACGGGCTGACCGCGGCCTTCAAGGGCGTGATGGCGCTGCTGCTAGACGACCCCGGCTGGATGCGTGTGCGGCCGCCGCTGGTCGCGCTGCGCGACGACGAGTACCAGCAGCTGGCGGCGCAGATCCGCAACTTCCGGATCGACCGCGCCGCCGACTGACGCCCGGACTGCTGCGGCCCTAGCCGACGAAGCGCCGCGCGTTGCGGTACATCCGCATCCACGGGCTGAACTCGCTGGTCTCGCCCGAGGTCCAGCTCATCAGCACGTTGCGGTAGACGCGCTCGGGGTGCGGCATCAGCACCGTGAAGCGGCCGTCCGGCGTGGTCACCGCGGTCAGCCCGCCGGGGCTGCCGTTCGGGTTGAACGGATACGCCTCGGTCGCCTGGCCGGCATGGTCGACGAAGCGCATTGCGCGCTGCACCGCGTTCGGATCGCCGTGCTGCGAGAAGTCGGCATACCCCTCGCCATGCGCGACCGCCACCGGGATGCGGCTGCCCGCCATGCCGCTGAAGAAGATCGACGGGCTCTCGAGCACCTCGACCAGCGACAGCCGCGCCTCGAACTGCTCGCTGCGGTTGCGCGTGAACTTGGGCCAGGCCTGCGCGCCGGGGATCAGCGGCGCGAGCGCCGCCATCATCTGGCAGCCGTTGCAGACGCCCAGCGCGAACGTGTCGCCGCGCTGGAAGAACGCCGCGAACTGGTCGGCCAGCGCGGGATTGAACATCACCGAGCGCGCCCAGCCTTCGCCGGCACCCAGCGTGTCGCCGTAGCTGAAGCC
>DATEFR010000151.1:0-3672 GCA_035280545.1 Burkholderiaceae bacterium
CCCGCCGTACGACGCGGCGAACAGCCAGCGGCCGGTGCGGTCGACATCGATGTTGGCCATGCTGTCGGCCAGCGCCGCTTCGCCGCGCTTGTTCAGCTTGCCGCTGGCCGGATCGATCGCGAACGTGACGACGCGAAACGGCTGCGAGCGCAACGCCACGTAGAGCAGCCGGCGATCGGGGCTGAGTGCCATCGGCATCGCAGTGCCGCCGACGGCAACGGTCTCGATGGGTTTGAGCTCGCCGTTGCTGCGGTCCAGCGCGAGCACCGAGATCTCCTGGCTGTCGGCGTTGGAGACATAGACGACGGTCGCGGCCTGCGCCGCACCGACTGCGGCCATCAGCGCCACCACCCGCGACAACAAGCGGACAAACATGACAGCAACTCCTCCAGCATGTGGGAATCTCAAAGCACCGGGTGCCCGGTGATCAGCGTCGGCAGCCAGGTCGAGAACGACGGCACGTACGTCACCAGCGTGATCGCGACGAAGATCGCGAAGTAGTACGGCCAGGCCGTCTTCGTCGCCTCGCCGATCGAGATGTTGCCGATCGCGCAGCCGACGAACTGCACGGTGCCCACGGGCGGGTGCACCAGCCCCAGCGCGCAGTTGAGCAGCAGCATCATCCCGAACTGCACCGGGCCGACGCCCATCTGGATCGCCAGCGGCAGGAACAGCGGCGTCGTGATCAGGATGTGCGCCGCCATGTCGAGGAAGATGCCGAGGATGATCTGGATGATGTTGATGTACAGCAGCATCACCCACGGCGTGGTCGTCGCGGTCAGCAGCGCGGACTCGATCGCCTCGGGGATCTCGAGGTACGCCATCTGGTAGCGCAGCATGTTGGACACGCCGATCAGCAGCAGGATCACGCCGGTGGTCTTGGACGCGCGCGCCAGCGATCGCATCAGGTTCGTGCGTGTCATCGTGCGGTAGACCAGCACGGTCAGCACCAGCGAGTAGGTCACCGCGATCGCAGCGGCCTCGGTCGCGGTCGTGATGCCCTTCATCACGCAGATCAGGATGATCGCGATCACGCCCAGGCCCGGCAGCGATGCGACGAACGTGCTCAGCACAGCGCCCCAGCCCGGGAACTTCTGCACCATCGAGCGGCCGTCCAGGCTCTTCGGATAGCCGTATTTCACCGCCTGCCAGTACGCGGTGACGAGCATGCAGACCATGATCCAGAACACCGGGATCAGCCCGGCGAACATCAGGTCGCCGATCGACACGCCCTTGACCACGTAGCTGCCGATCGTGCCGGTCGCAGCCTGCGCCGCGAACGCGTAGATGATCATGTTGTGCGAGGTCGGCATCAGGGCGCCCGACAGCGACGCGTGCGTCGTGACGTTGACCGCATACGCCGCGCTGTAGCCCTCGCGCTTCATGATCGGGATCATCACGCCGCCCATCGCGGACGTGTCGGCCACCGGCGAGCCGGACACGCCGCCGAACAAGGTCGACGCGACCACGTTGGCCAGCCCCAGACCCCCCTTCCAGTGCCCGACCAGGCTGCGCGCGAAGGCGACGATCTTGTCGGCGATGCCGCCGTGCAGCATCAGTTCGCCGGAGAAGATGAAGAACGGTATGGCGAGGAACGAGAACACGTTCATCCCCGAGACCATCATCTGGATCGCGGTTTCGAACGGAAGCCCCTCGACGGCGAACGTCGCAAGACACGCCAGGCCGATCGCGAACGCGACCGGCACGCCCAGCATCAGCAGGACGACGAAGCCCAGGCACAGGACCGTCAATGCCATGATCGAACCACCTCGGTGCCAAGAGCCTTCGCGATCAGATGTTCGATCGAGAACGCGGCGATCAGGATCCCGCCGACCAGCACGGGCAGATAGCGATAGGCCTCGGAGATGCCCAGCGTCGGGATCGTGCTGCCGTGCGTCGACGTCGCCATCTCGACACTGCCCACGAGCAGCGCCGCGCCGAATACGGCGCCGAGCACGTGCACGACGATGCCGCACCAGAACTGCAGCCGCTGGGACAGCACGACGACCAGCGAGTCCAGCCCGATGTGGCCCGCATCGCGCACGCCCGCGGCCGCGCCGAACATCGCCACCGAGATCACCAGCAGCAGGGCGACCTGTTCGACGTAGGGCGGCGCGTCGTTGAACACGTAGCGCAGCACCACGCCGTACACGACGACGATCAGCAGCCCCGAAAGACACGCGCAGGCGAGGTACATCGCCCAGCGTGACAGCCGTGCATTGACGGCAGCGAACCAGCTCATCGACGCATCACTTCGCGTTGACGATGTCCGACACCAGCGCCTTCAATTCCGGCGTGGTCGCGAACTTGTCCCACACCGGCTTCTCGGCCTCGACGAAGCCCTTGCGATCGATCTCGGACGCGGACACGACCTTGGCCCCGCCTTTGATCACCGCGGCCTTCGCGTCCTTTTCCTTGGGCTCCCAGAGCTTGACGTAGTAGGGCACCGAGTCCTTCGCGGCCTTGCGGATCGCGGCCTGCTCGTCCTTGGACAGCGTGTCCCAGACCTTCTTCGAGAACACCAGCACTTCCGGCGTCATCACGTGCATGGTCTCGGAGTAGACCGGTGCGGATTCGTAGTGCTTCGCTTCGTCGTAGGACGGGTAGTTGTTTTCGGCCGCATCGAGCAGGCCGGTCTTCAAGCCGGTGTAGACCTCGGCAAACGGCATCGGCGTAGGCGAAGCGCCCATCGCGCCGACCAGGCTGACCATCAGGTCGGAGGGCTGCACGCGAATCTTCACGCCCTTCATGTCGGCCAGCGACTTGATCGGCTTCTTCGCGTAGACCGAACGCGCGCCGCTTTCGTACAGCGCGAGGCCGATGAAGCCGGCCTTGTCGAACGCCGCGAGGATCTTGTCGCCCTGCGGGCCGTACATCGTCTTGCGGAAGTGCTCGATGTCGCGGAACAGGAACGGCAGCGACGGGATCACCGACTCGGGCACGATGCCGTGGAACGACGCCGAGCTGACGCGCACCATGTCGAGCGCGCCGATCTTCACCTGCTCGACCGTGTCCTTCTCCGAACCGAGTGCACTGTCTGCAAAGATCTTGATCGAATCCTTTCCGCCCGTGGCCTTGGACAGGTCTTCGCTCATGTGCATGACGGCCTGGTTGGTCGGGAAGTCCTTCGCGTGGACCTCGGCCGAGCGGAAGGTGCGGGCCATCGAGGTGGCGCCCGCAACGGCGAGCGTCCCGATCAGCATCATTCGGGCAAGCGTGTTGAGGCGGAAGCTCATGTCGTGGTGTCTCCGTGGTCGTGGGCGAAAGGGGTCACGCGTACGGACCCTTGGTGACGAAGCCGCCGCCCTGATAGAGCGTGGCCGGATCGGTGGGGTCCAGCGCGGGCTGGCGCGCCTCGGCGCCAGCGCGGAACGGCTCGGAACTGTCCTGCGGCCGGTAGCCGACGTGGCGGGCGCGGGTGTTGTCCCACCAGGTCGTCGTGTTGTCGGACACGCCGTAGACCACGCTGTGGCCGACGACGGGTGCGGTCAGGCTGGCGACGACCAGACGCTCGAGATCGTCGTAGCTCAGCCAGGTCGCGAGCATGCGCCGGTCCTTGGGCTCGGGGAACGACGAGCCGATGCGCAGCGACACGGTCTCGAGACCGTAGCGGTCGAAGTAGAACTGCGCGAGGTTCTCGCCGAACGCCTTGCTCAGGCCGTAATGGCCGTC
>DATEFR010000152.1:0-6376 GCA_035280545.1 Burkholderiaceae bacterium
AGCGACTACATCGGCGGCTTCCCCAGCCACCCGCACCGCGGCTTCGAGACGGTGACGATCATGCTCGAAGGCCGGATGCGGCACCAGGACAGCGTCGGCAACGTCGGCCTGCTCGAGCCCGGCAGCGTGCAGTGGATGACCGCCGGTCGCGGCATCATCCACTCCGAGATGCCGGAGCAGGAGGAAGGCCGCATGGCCGGCTTCCAGCTGTGGGTCAACCTTGCCGCGAAGGACAAGATGACGGCGCCGGCGTACCGCGACGTGCCGCCTGCCGGTGTGCCGGTCGTGGTGCTGGACAGCGGCGCGATCGTGCGCGTGATCGCCGGCGCGGCGCTGGGTGTCGCAGGCGCGGTGAGCCGGCCCACGACCGAGCCGTTGGTGCTCGACGTGACGCTGCCCGCGGGCACGTCGTTCGATGCCGCACTGCCGGCCGCGCACAACGCGTTCGCGTATGTGTTCGGGGGTACCGCGGTCGACGTCGGGGGTACGCGCGTGAGCAGCGAGCGCATGGCGATCCTGGCGAACGATCCGTCGGCCGACGGCGTGCGCTTCACGGTGGATCGCGATGTGACGGCGCCGGGCCGGGTGTTGTTGGTCGCCGGTGCGCCGCTGAACGAGCCGATCGCGCAGTACGGGCCGTTCGTGATGAACACCGTCGAGCAGATCCGCGAAGCGGTCGAAGACTTCCAGCGCGGCAAGCTCGCGGCGTAAGACCCTCACCCTGACCCTCTCCCGCAAGCGGGAGAGGGAACAATGGCGCACTCTCTCGCGCTCGAGGGTGTAGGCATTGCGTTACCCTGTCGGCCTTTGCCGCAGCAGGACGTTGCAGATGCCCCGCCAGATTCTCGATGAAGCCCGCCTGCACCCGGCGATCCGCGATCGGATCGCGAACCTGAACGCCGACATCGTCCACAACGTGCAGGCCGCGGCCTCGTCGAACCCGGTGCTGGTCGTCGGCATGGGCATGAACCCGTTCGTGCGCCGTGCCCGCGCGGCGCTGAACGCCGCCGGCATCGCCCATCACTACCTCGGCTACGGCAGCTACTTGAGCGAATGGCGGCGGCGCAATGCGCTGAAGATGTGGAGCGGCTGGCCGACGTTCCCGATGGTCTTCGTCAAGGGTTCGCTGGTCGGCGGCGCCCAGGAGCTGAGCAAGCTGATCGACAGCGGCGAGCTCAAACGGCTGCTCGTCGAGTGATGCGGGCCGTCTGCGTGCGTGCGGTCGCAGTGGCGGTGCTGGCCGGTGCGAGCGTCGCGGCCACGGCGCAGGCGCCGCTGCACGAATGCCGCGTCGCCGGCATCCGCAACAGCGTGCAGTGCGGCGTCGTCCAGCGCGCGCTGGACCCGGCCCGCCCCGAGGGGCCGAAGATCGACGTGCACTATGTCGTCGCGCCGGCGATGGCGCGGCGCAAGTTGCCCGACCCGGTGTTCGTGCTGGCCGGCGGACCCGGCCAGAGCGCGATCCAGATCGCGCCGCAGATGCTCGCGCTGCTGTACCGGCTCAACAACCGGCGCGACATCGTGTTCGTCGACCAGCGCGGCATCGGCCGCTCGGCGCCGCTCGAGTGCGAAGATCCGCAGCGCGAGGCGCTCGCCGATCAGGCCGATCCCGACCTTCAGCTCAAGCTGCTGATGCAATGCAAGAGCCGGCTGCTGACGCTGCCGTACATCAAGCAGGAATCCGATCTGGGCTTTTTCACGACGACGCTGGCGATGCAGGATCTCGACGCGGTGCGCCGCCAGCTCGGTGCGGCGCGCATCGATCTCGTCGGCGCGTCGTACGGCACGCGCGCCGGGCTGGAATATCTGCGCGCGTTTCCCGACGCGGTGCGACGCGTGGTGCTCGACGGCGTCGCACCGCCCGACATGGCGCTGCCGGCAAGCTTCTCGACCGATGGCCAGGCCGCGTTCGATGCCTTGCTGGCCGCGTGCGACGGCGATGCCGCATGCCGCCGCGACCACCCGACGCTGCGTGCCGACTGGGCCGCGCTGCTGAAGAGCCTGCCCAAGCAGGTGAGCGCGCCGCACCCGCTGACCGGCAAGCCCGAGACCTTCACGCTGACGCGCGAGATGCTGCTCGGCGCGGTGCGCGGCCCGCTGTACGGCCCGGCGCTGGCCGCGGCACTGCCGGCCGCGATCGACGATGCGGCGCATGGCCGCTATGACGGCATCGTCGGGCTCGGCGCGGTGCTGTCGTCGCGCAAGGGCGTGAAGCTCGCGATGGGCATGCACTTCTCGGTCGTCTGTGCCGAGGACGTACCGCTTCTCGCGGACAGCCGCGACCGGCCGGGCGCCGACTTCAGCCATGACTTCGCGGCGATGTACCAGCGCTTGTGCAGCGCCTGGCCGCGGGGTTCCGTTCCGGCCGAGTTCTACACGATAGCGACGAGCCGCGCGCCGGTGCTGCTGCTCAGCGGCGGGCTAGACCCGGCCACGCCGCCGCGCCACGGCGAGCGCGTGGCTCGGGCGCTTGGGCCGGCGGCGCAGCATGTCGTCGTGCCGAACGCCGGGCACGGGGTGATGGCGATCGGCTGCATGCGCGACGTGATCTATCGCTTCATCGACGCCGCCGAGGACCAGGCCGCGACCGGCGTCGATGCGAGCTGCGTCAAGGCGATCCCGCGACCGCCCGCGTTCGTGCCGGTGACGCTGCCGGCGCAAGGCGGTGCATCATGATCGCGGTCGAACGCCTGGCGAAGCGCTTCCATGTCGCGGCGGTCGCAAAGCGGCGTCCGGGCTTGAGCCTGGGTCTTGGCAGCAGGCTGGTCGGTCGCGCGGCACCGCGCGTCGTGCACGCGGTGCGTGATGTGAGCTTCGAAGCGCCGAACGGCCGCATCACCGGCCTGCTCGGCCCGAACGGTGCCGGCAAGACGACGACCTTGCGCATGCTGGCGGGATTGATCACGCCCGATGCGGGCCGCATGCAGGTCGACGGTATCGACGTCGCGAGCACGCCGCGCGCCGCACTCGCGCGCATGGGCATGCTGTCCGACGCGCGCGGCCTGTACCCGCGCCTGACCGCGCGCGAGAACATCGTCTACTACGGCCGCCTCCAGGGCATGACGCATGACGCCGCGAACGCACGCGCCGAGCATCTGGCGCAGATGTTCGAGATGGGCGCACTGCTGGACCGCCGCACCGACGGCTTCAGCCAAGGCGAGCGGATGAAGACCGCACTCGCGCGTGCCTTGGTGCACGACCCGGCCAACATCGTGCTGGACGAGCCGACCAACGGCCTGGACGTGCTTGCGACGCGCGCGCTGCGCGACAGCCTGCGCTGGCTGCGTTCGCCCGAAGGCGGCGCGAAATGCATCGTGTTCTCGACCCACATCATGCAGGAGGTCGAACGGCTGTGCGACGGTGTCGTCATCGTCTCGCATGGCCGCACGGTCGCGCGCGGCACGGCCGCCGAGCTGCTCGCGCAGACCGGCGAGACCGACTTCGAAGAAGCCTTCGTGCAGCTCGCGTTCTCGGTCGACGAACGGGCGCATCACGAGGGGCAGGTCGACCCGAGCGTCGGCGACACCCCGCGCATCGACGAGCCGACGACATGAAGCAGGCGCTGTTCACCGCGTTCACGGTCTACCGCAAGGAAATCGTCGATGCGCTGCGCGACCGGCGCACGCTGCTGACGGTGCTGATTTCGTCGGTGCTGATGGGGCCGGCGGTGCTGGTCGCGATCTCGGCCTTGATCGCGTCGTTCGAGTCGCGTGCCGAGCAGCGCGAAGTCTATGTCGTCGGCATCGAGCACGCGCCCAGCCTGAGGAACTTCCTCGAGCGCCAGACCGCGGTGATCAGAAACGCTCCGCCGGATTACGAGACCCGTCTGCGCAAGGCCCAGCTCACCGATCCGGTGGTCGTGATCCCGAAGGATTTCGAGGCCGCGCTGCAGCGCGGCGAGGCGCCCGTCGTCGAGGTCGTGGTCGACAGCGCGAACCAGCGCTCGAGCGCCGGCGCGGGGCGCGTCGAGCGGCTGCTCGACGCGTTCGGCCGCGAACGCACGACGTTGACGCTCGCGCTGCGCGGGGTCTCGGTCGACCTGCTGGAGCCGGTCCGCGTCGAAGACCGCGACCTCGCGAGCACGCAGACGCGCGCGACCCAGATCACCGGGATGCTGCCGTACTTCGTGATGATGGCGGTGCTGTACGGCGCGCTGAACGCGGCGCTGGACACGACCGCCGGCGAGCGCGAGCGCGGCTCGCTCGAGCCGCTGCTGATGAATCCGCTGGAGCGCTGGGTGCTGGTGCTCGGCAAATGGGCCGCGGTTGCCAGCGTCGGCATGCTGATCGCGGTGCTGAGCAGCCTGAGCTTTCTGCCCGGTCAGTGGCTGCTGCGCAGCGACACGCTCGCGGCGATGTTTCAGTACGGGATGCGCGAGGCATCGCTCTTCCTGATCGTGCTGCTGCCGTTCGCGGCGGCTGTCTCGGCGGTGCTGATGGCGGTGGCGATCCGCTGCAGGACGTTCAAGGAAGCACAGGCCAGCGCGACCATCGTGATGCTGGGCGTCTCGCTGCTGCCGTTGGTCAACGTGTTCAGCCTGGGGCAAGAATCGCCGTGGCACGTGTGGGTGCCGGCGCTCGCGCAGAACGTGCTGATGACGCATGTCCTGAAGGGCGAAGCGCTGGACATGCTGCAGTTCACGGCGCCACTGCTCGTCTGCACCGCGTTGACCATCGCCGGCGTCTGGTTCGTCGCGCGCACGCTGCGCAGCGCGGCGGTGCGCTGAGGCTACAGTCGCCGGATGACGATGATGTCTCCTTCCGCCGCTCTCCCCGTCTTCGACCGCGATCGTCTGCGCTGGCGCTGGTGCCTGTTCGATGCGCTCAGCGTCCACGAGCTGCAGGCGATCTTCCGTGCACGGCTGCAGGTGTTCGCGATCGAGCAGCAATGCGTCTACCAGGACATCGACGGCGTGGACGCGTACGCGTCGCATCTCGCTGCCTGGGCTGGCGACGAGGCGTCGGTGCTGATGCCGCTGGCCTATGCGCGCGTCGTGCAGCCCGGTGTGAAGTACGCCGAGCCGTCGATCGGCCGCGTGCTGACCACCGACGCAGCGCGCGGTATCGGCCTGGGTCGCGAGCTCGTGCGGCGCGCGATCGCGCAGTGCCGGGAGACGTACCCGGGGCGGGGCATCCGGATCTCGGCGCAGTCGCGGCTCGAGCGCTTCTACGGCGGATTCGGCTTCGTCGCGCAGTGCGAACCGTATCTCGAGGACGGCATCCCGCACACCGAGATGTTGCTGCCGGCCTGATCGGTGCGCAGGGGTTCGCACGCGCAGCGTGTGCAACACCCTTGACGGTGACGCGCCCCGGCCGCCTGTCTACAATTCCGTTTGCTCAAAAAATAGGCAGTTGCGGAATGTTGTTCCCTAGGGAATTCGACGTGATCGTGGTCGGTGGCGGCCACGCCGGTACCGAGGCTGCGCTTGCCGCGGCCCGGATGGGGGCGACGACGCTGCTCCTGACGCACAACATCGA
This sequence comes from Burkholderiaceae bacterium, assembly GCA_035280545.1. Lineage (GTDB taxonomy): Bacteria > Pseudomonadota > Gammaproteobacteria > Burkholderiales > Burkholderiaceae_C > DATCSE01. Next base: position 5,478 of record DATEFR010000152.1, read on the forward strand.
GACGCTCGGCCAGATGAGCTGCAACCCGTCGATCGGCGGGATCGGCAAGGGCCACCTCGTCAAGGAGATCGACGCGCTCGGCGGCGCGATGGCGGCGGCGACCGATGAGGCGGGCATCCAGTTCCGGATCCTGAACGGGTCCAAGGGCCCGGCCGTGCGGGCGACGCGCGCGCAGGCGGACCGTGTGCTGTACAAGGCGGCGATCCGCAAGCGGCTGGAGAACCAGCCCAATCTCTGGCTGTTCCAGGGCGCCTGCGACGATCTGCTGCTCGAAGGTGACCGAGTGGTTGGGGCGCGCACGCAAGTGGGCGTTCGCTTTGTGGCGCGGGCCGTGGTGCTGACTGCCGGTACGTTCCTCGACGGCAAGATCCATGTCGGACTCGACAGCCACAGCGCCGGTCGTGCCGGTGACCCGCCGGCCATCGCGCTGTCGGCCCGGCTGAAGGAGTTGAAGCTGCCGCAAGGCCGGCTGAAGACCGGCACGCCGCCGCGCATCGACGGCCGAACGATAGACTTCAGCGTGCTGACCATGCAGCCCGGCGACGGGATGCCGGGAGTCGACGGCAGCCCGGCGAACGGCCCGGTGCCGGTGTTCAGTTTTCTCGGCGAGGCGAGCCAGCACCCACAGCAGCTGCCGTGCTGGATCACGCACACGAACGAACGCACTCACGAGATCATCCGCTCGGGCTTCGATCGCAGCCCGATGTTCACGGGGCTGATCGATGGCGTCGGGCCGCGTTACTGTCCGAGCATCGAGGACAAGGTCAATCGTTTTGCCGACAAGAGCTCGCACCAGATCTTCCTCGAGCCCGAGGGGCTGACGACGCACGAGTTCTATCCGAACGGGATCTCGACCTCGCTGCCGTTCGACGTCCAGATCGCCGCCGTGCACAGCATGG
>DATEFR010000153.1:0-6264 GCA_035280545.1 Burkholderiaceae bacterium
GGGGGTCGGCATCGTGCTGCTGGCCGCGCTGAATCGCGCGAAGGTCGCCACCGTCGGGCCGTACATCGTGGTGGGGCTGCTGATCTGGGTCTGCGTGCTGAAGTCGGGTGTGCATGCGACGCTCGCCGGCGTCGTCACCGCGATGGCGATTCCGCTGAAGGGCGAAGGCGAGCATGCTTCGCCGCTGGAGAGCACCGAGCACGCGTTGCACCCCTGGGTCGCGTTCGTCGTGCTGCCGATGTTCGCGTTCGCGAACGCCGGCGTGTCGTTGCAGGGCGTGTCGCTCGCGACGCTGGCGCGCGGCATCCCGCTGGGCATTGCCGCCGGGCTGGTCGTCGGAAAGGCCGTCGGCGTGTACGGCGCCTCGTGGCTGCTGATGCGGCTGACCCGCTCCGGGTTGCCAGCGGGGGCGACGACACGCCAGTTCTTCGGCGTCTGCGTGCTGTGCGGCATCGGCTTCACGATGAGCCTTTTCATCGGCGGCCTCGGTTTTGCCGGGCTGGACCCGGCGTACGAGACCGAGGTCAAGCTCGGCGTGCTGGGCGGCTCGCTGCTGGCCGGGCTGCTGGGCACGGCGCTTCTGCTGGCGCCGGCACGCAAACGTTGAATCGCGCAGCGCGCCTGCCGCGCTCCAGTTCGGCACGGCCCGGCCGATAATCCGTCGATTCACGGCCTCCCGCGCGCACCAGCCCGGTCAAGATGGATCGCCAGTCCTGGTCAGCCTTTCCCGCCGAGGATCACGCGGCGACGACGGACGCGATGCGCGCCCAGCAGGAGGCGACCCACCTGACGAACCTGCCGTGGACCGTCGCCGGCTCGATGGTCGCCGGGCTGCTGCTGATGGCCGCCCTATGGCGCGTGATTCCGGCTCGGGTACTGCTGGGCTGGCTCGCGGTGCTGATGGTCGTGCTCGGCGCACGCCTCGCGAGCGCCGCGGTGCACCGCGCGCAGCTCGCGGCAGGACTCTTCGAGTCCGAGCGCGATTTCGTCAAGAGATGGCTGCTGCGTCATCGCATCGGCTTCTTCGTCCATGGCTGTACGTGGGGCGCGGCCTGTACGCTGCCGGTGCCTCAGGGCGACTACCTGCACCAGGCGGTGTTGATCGTGATGCTGGTCATCGTCGCGATGGGCAGCTTCACGGTGACGACCTTCGACATGGCGGCCGGCTTGGCATTTGGCGTGCCGGTGCTCAGCGTGCTCGGCATCCGCCTGCTGACGCAGAACGATCCCAGTCTGATGACGCTGGGCATCGCCGCGCTGATCGCTCTGGCGTACATGACGCTGACGGCGCGCCGTGCGCACCGCTACGTGCGCGGCTATGTCGCGCTGCGCGTGGCCGAGGCCAAGCAGGCGCAGGCGCTGCGCGAGAGCGAAGAGCTGCTCGAGCGCACCGGCGTGACCGCCAGCGTCGGCGGCTGGGAGTACGACGTGCCGACCAAGACGGTGCGCCTGACCCGGCAGGTTCACCTGATTCACGATGTCGACCCGGCCGTCAGGCTCGGCACGACCGCGCTGTACAGCCACTACGGCGCGAAGGACCAGGCGACGATACGCGCCGCGATCGACGCCGCGCTGACGGACGGCACCGCGTTCGACCTGGAGCTGCCGCTGACGACCTCGAAGGGCCGCGCGCGCTGGGTGCGCGTATTGGGCCAGCCGCAGCGCGACGATCAGGGCCGCATCGTGCGCCTGAGCGGCGCGGTTCAGGACGTCACGCAGGTCCGCGCCGCCGACGTCGCGCTGCAGGCCGCCAGCGAGGCGCTCGCGCAGAAGTCGCAGATCCTGCAGCTCACGCTGGACAGCATCAACCAGGGCATCGTCAGCATGAACGCGGACAACCGCGCGACGGTCTACAACCGGCGCATGCTGGAGCTGCTGGACCTGCCGGAGTCGCTGTTCGGCCCCGACAAGACCTTCGACGACGTCGTGCGGTTCCAGACCGAGCGCGGCGACTTCGGCGAGGGGCACGCCTACATCGACCCGCAGACGCGGCGCTTCATCGCGACCAACGACAACGAGCGGGTGCCCGACCACTACGTGCGGCGCACCCGCACCGGTGGCCACCTCGAGGTGCGCACGCGCTGGCTGCCAGACGGCAGCTGGGTCCGCACCTACGCCGACGTCAGCGCCTATTTCGAGGCGCAGCGTGCGCTGCGCGACAGCGAATCGCAGCTGCGCGCGATGCTCGGCATGTTCCCGGGCTACATCGGGGTCGCGAACGGGCGGCTCGAGTACACCTACGTCAACGACCGCCTCGCGCAGCTGATCGGCCGGCCGCGCGAGCAGATCATCGGCTCGCATGTGCGCGACGTGCTGGGTGAGAAGCGCTATGGCGAGCTGCGGGCGTTCTGGGCCGGAATACCGTCCGGCGAGCCGCGGGCCGTCGAGTCGTTCTACCCGGCCACCGCGACGCGCCCTCCCACCTGGCTGCATGTGACGCATGCGCTGGATGGCGACGGCGAACGCCGCACCTACTATGCGTTCGGTATCGACATCAGCGCGCGCAAGGCCGCCGAGACCGCGCTGATCGCGGCCAAGGAGGAGGCCGAGCGCGCGAACCGCGCGAAGTCGCAGTTCGTCTCGAGCATGTCGCACGAGCTGCGCACGCCGATGAACGCGATCCTCGGCTTCGGCCAGTTGCTGGCGGAGGACACGGCCAGCCCGCTGTCGCGGCGCCACCGCGGCTATGTGCACGAGATCCTGCGCGGCGGCCAGCACCTGCTCAGCCTGATCAACGAGGTGCTGGACCTCGCGCAGGTCGAGACCGGCAAGCTGCGCATCTCGCTGGAGCCGGTGTGCCTGGCCGATGTGCTGAACGAATGCCTGGGCCTGCTGCAGCCGATCGCGCGCGACAGCGGCATCGCGATCGAGGTGACCGATGCCCCGGCGCCCGAGTGGCTGGTGCAGGCCGACCGCACGCGGCTGAAGCAGGTGCTGCTGAACCTGCTGTCGAACGCGATCAAGTACAACCGAACCGACGGCCGCGTGGACATCGCCTGCAGCGCCGGAGCCGATGCGGTCCGGGTCGCGATCCGCGACACCGGCCCGGGCCTCGATGCCGAGCAGCATGCGCGGCTGTTCCAGGCCTTCGAGCGCCTCGACGCCGGCCGCACATCGGTCGAAGGCGCCGGACTGGGCCTGGTGCTGAGCAAGCGGCTGATCGACGCGATGCGCGGCGAAATCGGCCTGGCCAGCGAGGTCGGCATCGGCAGCACGTTCTGGATCCGCCTGCCGCGCGCGGCCGAACCGCAGCCCGAGCTCGGCACCGGCTTCGCGCCATCGACGGTGACCAGCGCCGCAGCGCTCGCAGACGGTGCGACGCGCACGGTGCTGTACATCGAAGACAACCCGGTCAACGTGCTGCTGATGGAGGCGATGCTCGCCCGCGTGCCGGCCTTGCGGTTGATCACCGCGCCGCTGCCGGGGCTGGGACTGCAGCTGGCGCGGGACGAGCAGCCCGACCTGATCCTGCTCGACATCCAGCTACCCGGCATGGACGGCTACGAGGTGCTGCGCCGGCTGCGCGCGAGCGGCGGCGCCGGCGCCTCGGTGCCGGTCATCGCCGTCAGCGCGAACGCGATGCCGCCGGACGTGGAGCGCGGCATCGCGGCGGGTTTCGTCGACTACCTGACGAAGCCGGTCGACATGCAGCGGTTGATCGCCGCGGTCGAGGCCGCGCTGGTGTCGGCCTGAGTCAGGAGGTCATCGGATCGTCAGGGCTGCTGCTGCGATGGCAGCGCGGCGATCGTCTCGCGCACCAGGCGGGCCACGGTGTCCATGTCGTCGCGCGCGGTCCAGGCCGGGCCGAGGCGCACGACCACGAGCTGCTGTGACGGCACGATCACGACGTACTGGCCGTGGCTGCCGCGCGCCATGAACGCGTCGGCCGGAATGCCCGCCGCGATCCGGTAGGTGGCGCCCGCGCCGCCGCCGCGGTTGGTCCAGAAGCCGGCGCCGTAGCCGACCGACTCGCTGCCGGGCGTCTGCCGCGCCGAGTAGTCGACCCAGCCGGGAGGCAGCAGCCGCTGGCCGCCGGCGACGCCGTCGTGCAGGTACAGCAAGCCCAGGCGCGCCCAATCGCGCGCCGGGGCCCACAGCTGGCTGCTGCCGATCGGCGTGCCGGCGGCGTCGAACTCGAACGTCGCGTGGCGCATGCCGAGCTTGTCGAACAGCTCGCGCTGCGCGAATGCGCGGGCGCTCTCGGCGCTGCCGCCGGACAGCTCGCGCACGATGTGCGACAGCAGCAGTGTGTTCGGGTCGGTGTAGGTCCATCGGCTGCCGGGCACGTCGGCGAGCGGCCGGCTCGCGGCGAACGCGGCCATGTCGCGCTCGACGAACAGCATGCGTGCGGCCGGGTCGAACGCGCTGACGTCGCGCAGCGTCTGACCGGCATCGAGCCCGCTGGTCATGCGCAGCAGTTGGTCGGGCGTGATGGCATGGCGTGGATCGCGCGGATCGGCCCACGCGGCAATCGGTGCCGGCGCGTCCATCGCCAGCCGCCCCTGGCGCACCAGGATGCCGAGCAGTGCATTGGTCGCCGACTTCGCCGCCGACCAGCCGGCCAGCGGTGTCTCGATGCCGACGCCATTCGCATAACGCTCGGCCACGATGCGGTTGCGATGCACGACGACAACCGCCTCGGTGTGGCGTTTCGGACCTTGCGTGGTTTCCTCGAAGGCGCGCGCCAGCGCGGCGCGCAGTGCCGGGTCGGCCGGTTCGACGACGGCGTTGCCGGCGATCGGCGGCCACAACGGCTCCGCGGGCGGGAGATCGATGCCCGCGCCGACTATCGGTCGCGGCGCGACGGCGAGCCCTGCCGGTGGCGTACCGGTCGCATTCACGCAGCCGAACGGTGGGCGATAGATCGCACGGCTCTCGGCGAAGCCCGCGATCGTGGCGCGGACTTCGGCGCGCTCGCGATCGACCTCGTGCCGCATCAGGAACGCCGCCGCGCCGCCCATCGCTTCGATCGCGTCGCGGTAGTAGGCCTCCGGCTCGCGACCGGCGACGAACACCGCGGCACAGAGTTGATGGCTGACGTACCCGGTGGCCACGTGCGCCGCGGTGCCGGGCGACGACAGGTTGCCGCAGCCGGTGAGCAACGGCGACGCGGCCGCGAGGAGGGCGAAGGTCAGGGCAGGATGCCGCGGGTGGATCATGGCGCGACGCTGCGCGGGGCGGCGCAGCAGGGGTGGAGGGTGACACCACTGTGCGTGCCGCGCCCGGCCGCGTCTCGCCGAATTCCAAACTCGGCTAGCCGGTTCGCACCATCGGCGATTCGGAGGGCTCGGATGGTGTGGCCGGCGCCGATTCGTCGGTGCTCTGCTGGCGCCTGAACTCGGTCGGCGTCAACCCGGTCTCGGCCTTGAATGCGCGGTTGAACGGGCCGATCGACTGGAACCCGGCGTCCATCGCGATCGTCAGCACCGGCACGTCGGCCTGCGCCGGGTCGCGCAGCGCGCGCTTCGCATCGGCGATCCGGTACGCATTCAGGAATGCGCTGAAGTGGCGATGGCCCAGTCCCTGGTTGATCAGCCGGCGCAGGCGATGCTCGGGCAGGCCCATGCGCAGCGCCAGCGCGGCGATGGTCAGGCTGGGCTCGCGGTACACATGCTGCGCCGTCATCAGCGCTTCGAGGGTCGCGACTTGGCGCGCATCGGGCGGGTCGGCCGGCGCGAGGCGCGGTGTCGCCGGGCCGGCTCGTGCGGCGACGGCCGGTCCGTGCTCGGCGTTGCCATCGGCCGCCACATCGTCGAACAGTGCGTTGCCGCGCCACTGCAGAAGCTGCCACGCAAAGCAGACGACCAGGACCGCCGTGCCGGCCGCGTTGGCGGTGCTGGCGATGATGGCCCTCAGCTCCCATCCCGTCAGCAGCGCGGCGAGCAGCTGCGCGATCGTGTAGCCGGCGGTCGCCACGACGATCACGCCGCGCAGCCGGCGCCGGCCTTCGACCAGATCCTCGCGCCAGCTCGTCAGCGATTGCGCGATCGCGAGCGCGGCCCACAGCACCGGCAGCAGCCCCATCAGCAGCCCGACCACGGGCCGGCCCGGCGTTGCGAAGCAGTGCACGATGCCGAGCGCCGCATGGGCGAACCAGACTGCCGCGTGCCAGCCGCGCAGCGCGAAGCTGTCGGACAGCAGCGCGCGCGTGAACAGCCAGAACGTGAACATGCTGCCCGCCGCGACGGCCGCCAGCGCCGCCCGCGGCAGGCTGGGCCAGCCGCTGAAACCGCCGCTGGCCGCGAGCGTGCTGGCCGCGACGCC
>DATEFR010000154.1:0-2612 GCA_035280545.1 Burkholderiaceae bacterium
GACGCGCCCGCCCAGGCGCCGGCCGGCATCGGCCGCGAGCAGCGCGCGCAGCAGGTCGGTGGTGTTCGAGTCGCCACCGGCGCCGGGGTTGTCCTGCGTGTCGGCGACGATGACCGGGCCGTCGGCCTTGGTGTTGGCTTCGGTGTCGGCCTCGTTCGCGAGCGCGATCGCCTGCTCGACCGCCGCGTCGGGCGCCAGCACGTCGAGTCGCCAGTGCGGTCGGGCTGCAACGACGGTCTCGTGCAGTCGCTGCACCGCGTGGCGCACGATGGCCGCATCGATGCCGTAGCCGAACAGCACCGGCCCGCATTCGGCGAAGTCGGCGGCCGAGAATCCCATCGAGAAATTCAGTTCGAGGTCTGCCTCGCGATGCGCGGCCTCGAGCTGCTCGATCTGCGCGATCACGTCGGCGGCCGGTGCCATCAGCGTGCACTGTGCGTTCAGCGGCAGCAGGAACGGCACGCGCTCGGCGTGCATCGTGCGGGCGGCCTGCGGCGCCGCCAGGCGCCGCGCGAGCATCTCGGCGGCGCGCACGCCGGTCTCGCGCATGTCGACATGCGGGTAGGTGCGAAACGCGGTCATCGCATTCGTCAGGCGCAGCATGCGCTCGGTCACGTTCGCATGCAGGTCCAGGCTCGCGACGATGGGCAGCGCATCGCCGGCGACCGCGCGCAGCCGCTGCAGCAGTTCGCCTTCCGCATCGTCGGCGCCTTCGGCGACCGCGGCGCCGTGCAGGTCGAGGTAGATCGCGTCGATGCCGCCGGAGCGCGTGTCGTTCAGCTCACGCCGCAGATCCTGCACGATCTCGCCGCAGATGCGCTCGAACGCATCGGCCGTCACGCGGTTCGACGGCATCGCGCCGGCCCAGACCGAGGGCACCAGCGTCCAGCCGCGCTCGGCCGCGGCGGTCGCGAAGCCGCCGATCGAGACCGCGGCCGGGGTCATCGTGCGCAGCATGGTCTCGCCGCGCGTGTAGGCCGCGTAGCCGGCGCCGGCATTGAACGCGGCCCAGTCGGCGGGCGACGGCGCGTAGGTGTTGGTCTCGTGATGGAAGCCGGCGACGAAGATGCGGGGCATGGGCGGCGGCTTCCTTTCGTGTCGGCGAGGCGCGTGGACTGTCACGCGAGCCGGGTCAGCTCGGCGTCGCTGAACCCGGCGGCGCGCCGGGCGCTCAGGTTGAACGGACCGCGCAGCCGCGGCGCTTCGTAGCGCTGCGCGAGCTGCGGGTACAGCGCTTCGGCGTCCAGACCGTCGCGCTCGCACAGCCAGCGGTACCAGCGGTTGCCGATCGCGACATGGCCGACCTCGTCGCGCAGGATCACGTCGAGGATCTCGACCGCGCGGGCATCGCCGCAGCGCGCGAGCTTGGCCTGCAGCGGCGGCGTCGCGTCCAGCCCGCGCGCTTCCAGCGTGCGCGGCACCAGCGCCATGCGCGCGACGATGTCGGGCGCGGTGCGCTCGGCCATGCGCCACAGGCCGTCGTGTGCGTCGAAGCGGCCGTAGTCGAAGCCCAGGCTGCACAGGTGTTCGCGCAGCAGCGTGAAGTGCAGCGCCTCTTCGCTCGCGACCTGCAGCCAGTCGCGGTAGAACGCGGGCGGCATGGCGGCGTAACGCCAGACGGCATCGAGCGCGAGGTTGATCGCATTGAACTCGATGTGCGCGATCGCATGCAGCAGCGCCGCGCGGCCTTCGAGGGTGAACGGCGAGCGCGACGGCACGTCCTTCGGCGGCACGAGGCGCGGCAACGCCGGGCGGCCGGGCAGGGCGGCGTCCGTGGCCAGCGCCTCGGCGACATCGAGCGCGGCTATGTCCAGGCTCGCGTACAGCGCACGCGCCTGCGCGGCCTTGCGCGGCGGGTCGGGCTCGCACAAGACCTGCAAGGCCAGTCGTCTCGGGTTCATCCCTAGAATTATCCGCTTCGACCCACCCAGGCCCAGGAACGACTCTCATGGCGATCTACGAACTCGACGGCCTCGCGCCGCAACTCGGCAATGGGGCGTGGGTCGCCGACAGCGCGCAGGTGATCGGCAACGTGCGGCTGGAAGAGGGGGCGAGCGTCTGGTTCGGCGCGATCCTGCGCGGCGACAACGAGGTGCTCACCGTCGGCAAGGGATCGAACGTGCAGGACGGCAGCGTGCTGCACGCCGACCCGGGCTTCCCGCTGACGCTGGGCGAGAACGTCACGGTGGGCCATCAGGTGATGCTGCATGGCTGCACGGTCGGCGACGGCACGCTGATCGGCATCCAGGCGGTCGTGCTGAACGGCGCGAAGATCGGCCGCAACTGCATCGTCGGCGCCGGCGCGCTCGTGACCGAAGGCAAGGAGTTCCCCGACGGCTCGATGATCCTCGGCGCGCCCGCCAAGGTCGTGCGCGAGCTCAACGCCGAGCAGCAGGCCACCGGGACGCGTGCCGCGCGGCACTACGTCGAGAATGCGCAGCGCTATGCCAAGGGGCTCAGGAAGATCGAGCAGTCATGAGTGAGCTGCACAAGTTCATCTTCGACGGCATGGCGGTGCGCGGCATGCTGGTGCGGCTCACCGATGGCTGGCAAGAGGTGATTGCGCGGCGCGCCGGATCGGGCGAGCCGTTCCCGGCGCCGGTGCGCGCGCT
>DATEFR010000155.1:0-16411 GCA_035280545.1 Burkholderiaceae bacterium
GCTCCGGCTGTCGTCGCCGCGCCGGCGCCGCCCGCGCCGCCACCGCCGCCGAAGATCATCCCGGCCTCGGCCGTGCAGTACCTCGAGCCGCCGCCGCTCGAGTACCCGCGGCTCTCGCGCCGCAACAACGAAAGCGGACGCGTGATGGTGCGCGTCTACATCGACACGGCAGGCCTGCCGCGCAGCGTGCAGGTCAACCAGTCGTCGGGTTTCGCGCGGCTCGATGAAGCGGCTGTGTCGGCCGTTCAGAAAGCGCGCTTCAAGCCCTACACCGAGAACGGCCAGCCGATCGCCGGCTGGGCGTTGATCCCGCTCGATTTCAATCTGGAGAAGTGAACGTGAATGCAACCGCGGCGGCAGACGCCACCCTGGGCTTCGGCCATTTCATCGCGCAAAGCGATGCGGTCGGCAAGGCCCTGCTCGTGATCCTCATCGTGATGTCGGTGCTGTCGTGGATCATCATCGCAATCAAGGGCGCGACGCTGGTCGTGCGCAAGGGCCGCAGCGGTGCGTTCCTGAACTTCTTCTGGAACGCGACGTCGCTGGAGGCCGTGGCGGCCGAGATCACGACGCACGGCGCGCGCGACCCGTTCTCGCACCTGACCGCGCATGCGATGCAGGCGCAGGCGCACCACGCGAAGTACGGCGCGGCGAAGCTCGAGGAGGCCGGCACGTCCAGCGAGTTCGTCACGCGCACGATCAAGAAGGTGCTGGACGAAGAGACCACGCGGCTCGAGAACGGCCTGTCGGTGCTCGCGACCGTCGGCGCGACCGCGCCGTTCGTCGGGCTGTTCGGCACGGTCTGGGGCGTCTACCACGCGCTGGTCGCGATCGGCATGAGCGGCGCCGGCACGCTGGACAAGGTCGCCGGCCCGGTCGGCGAGGCGCTGATCATGACCGGGCTCGGGCTCGCGGTCGCGATCCCGGCGGTCGTCGGCTACAACTGGCTGACGCGCGCCAACCGGGTGCTGATCGCGAAGCTCGACGCGTTCGCGTACGAACTGCACACCTTCGTGTCGATGGGCCAGCCGCTGGGCACGGGTGCCGCCGATGCCGCGGCCGCGAGCAACGTGCGCGCGATGGCGCCGGCCCGTCCGGCGGTGGCCTGAGACCGGCGCGAGGAGCAGAGCCGTGGCCTTCGCAAGCTTCGACGCCAAGAACGCGAGCGCGCCGATGTCCGAGATCAACATGGTGCCGTTGATCGACGTGATGCTGGTGCTGCTCGTGATCTTCATCATCACCGCGCCGCTCTTGACCCAGGCGGTCAAGCTCGAGCTGCCGAAAGCGAACTCGCAGGTCAACGACCTGCGGCCCGAGAAGATCGAGTTCGCGATCGATGCGAGCGGCGCGCTCTACTGGAACGGCGAGGTCGTCACGCGCGCCGAGGCCGCCAAGCGCTTCGACGGCGAAGGCAAGAAGACGCCGCAGCCCGAGGTGCACCTGCGGGCCGACCAGGCCGTGGCGTATCGCGTCGTCGCGCAGACGCTGGCGGATGCATCCAAGGCCGGGCTGACCAAGGTCGGGTTCGTCAGCGATCCGGACGTGGCGCCGTGAAGCTGGATGCGATGACGCGGCGCGCCGACCCTCACCCCAACCCTCTCCCGGAGGGAGAGGGGGCAAGGCGCTCTTCGCTCCCTCTCCATGAGGGCCCACGAGCGCCTCACCGCATCAACAGCGATCAACTCTTCGTCGACGGCGCCACCGAGCTGCAGATCGACCACCGCGGCGTGCTGTACCGCCTCAAACAGACCTCGCTCGGGAAACTGATCCTGACCAAGTAGTTCTTCTCTCTCCGCTTCCATCACGACAAGACCCGCACCAGCCCGCCGCCGCCAGCCCGTGCACCACCCAAAAAGGAAAACGCACGTGCTGCGCAAGAAACACCGCACCGCTTCCCGTCGCCTGACGGCCCAACCTACCGCCGCTGTTGCGCCGGCCGTCTCGTCGACGCCGCGCCTGCTGCCGCTGGGCGCACTTGCTGCCGGCTTCGGCCTGCTGCAGGTCCCGGCACTCGCGCAGACCGCGCCCAAGCCCGCCGCGCCGGCCTCGGCCGCTTCGGCTCCGGCCGCCACCGCCGCCGAGAAGAAGGAGGCGACGCTGACGCCGATCGCGGTCAAGGCCAAGGCCGAGAGCGACGCAACCTCGGTGCGCGCGACCACCACGACGATAGGCAAGGGCACGCAGGAGCTGCGCGACATCCCGCAGTCGGTGACCGTCGTCACCGAGAAGCTGATCGAGGACCGCCGGGTCGACACGCTGAAGGAGGCCTTGCACCAGACCGCCGGCGTCACGTTCATGGCGGCCGAGGGCGGCGAGGAAGACATCCGCCTGCGCGGCTTCTCGCTCGCGGCGAGCGGCGACATCTATGTCGACGGCCTCCGCGACCCGGCGTTCTACGAGCGCGACACCTTCTCGTTCGACCGCGTCGAGCTGCTGCGCGGTTCGGCCTCGATGCTGTTCGGGCGCGGCTCGACCGGCGGCGTCGTCAATCAGGTCAGCAAGGTTCCCTTCCTGAACGACGCGACCGAAGTCAACTGGACGCTGGGCAGCCACTCGTACATGCGCCTGACCGGCGATTTCAACGTCAAGCTCGGCGAGCGAACCGCGCTGCGCCTGAACGTGATGAAGACCGACGCCGACAACAACGGCGCCGGCAGCAAGATCGACAAGCAGGGCATCGCGCCGACGCTGCGCTGGGGCATCGGCACGAACGACGAGTTCATGGTCGGCCTGTACGCGCTCGAGAACAACAACGGCATCAACTACGGCATGCCCTGGCTGCGCGCCAACTCGGCGAGCGCGACCCCGGCCGGGCTGATACCCATCGACCCGAAGAACTACTACGGCGCGGCCAGCGACTACAACAAGGGCGGGGTCACCTATGGCACGTTCAATCACGTGCATCGCTTCGGCGAAAGCGGCGGCATGCTGAAGACGACGGTCCGGCACGGCAACTACTACCGCGACCAGCGTGCCAGCACCATCCGTTTCATGACCGCTGCAACGGGCGAGGACAACCTGACCGATGCGACGCGCCTCGTGCGTGGCGGCGCCCTCAACGGCGCTGCGAACCCGAACTACGCGGGCAACAACAAGGTCCAGGACATGGGGACCACCTATGCCCAGAGCGACTACAGCAACACCTTCAAGTGGTTCGGCCTGAAGAACGAGGTGCTCACAGGCGTCGACTTCGCGCACGAGGTGTTCCACAACTACGCGCTGACCACCCCGGCCGGCGTGACGCTGAACAAGAACGCGACCCCGATCACGGTCGGTTCTCCGGACGACGGCAGCGGCTGGGTCGACGAATCGCTGCGGATCAAGCGCATGTCCGGCTCGTTCGACGCGAAAGCCCTCGGGGTCTACTTCCAGGACCTGGTCGAGGTGGCGCCGGGCTGGAAGGTGCTGGGCGGCCTGCGCTGGGACTACTTCAAAGGCTCGTACCAGACCTACCAGACGGCCGACGGCGGGACGGCGGCCGTCGGCACGCAGCTCACCGATCGCAGTCGCTCCGACCGGCTGTGGAGCAAGCGCGTCGGCGTGCTGTATCAGCCGAACGACGCGGTCTCCTACTACGCGTCGTACGGCACGTCGTTCAACACCTCGGGCGACACGTATCAGTACGACGACCTGACCAAGAACACGCCGCCCGAAAGCAGCGAGAACTACGAGCTCGGCGGCAAGCTGGACGCGTTCGGCGGCAATCTGAGCGCGCGTGTCGCGGCCTTCTACAGCATCAAGAAGAACGAGCGCAACCGGGACTCGGACAGTGCCGCGACCGCCTACCTGCTCTCGGGCAAGCGCCACGCGGCCGGCCTCGAGATCGACCTGGCCGGGCGCATCACGCCGGCGTGGGAGGTGTACGGCTCGTACGCCTGGATCCCGAGCGCGAAGATCGACGAGGGTGCGCCCGACGGCACCACGCTGACGCAGGGCGAGCGGGTCGGTGACCGCCCATCGCTGACCCCGCGCCACAGCGGCACGATCTGGACGACCTACCAGCTCACGCCGCAATGGCGCCTCGGCGGCGGCCTGAACGCGCGCAGCTCGCAGACGCCGAACCGCAACCCGGTGGGCATCGTCGCGCCGCACTACGTCACCGGCGACCTGCTGGCCGAGTACACCTACAGCGAGGCGGTCTCGTTCAAGCTCAACATCAACAACGTGACCAACAAGCTGTATGCCGATGCGCTCTATACCGGGCATTACATCCCGGGCGCCGGGCGCATGGTGTACTTGACGATGACGGGGCGCTTCTGACGTTCCGTCCCGCGTTCCACAACCCAGCAAAGCCGCCGCCATGCTGCTGCACATCCGAGACGTCCTGACCCCCACCGAGCTGCGCGAGGCGCGCGCGATCCTCGCGTCGGCGCCGTGGGGCGACGGCCGCGTCACCGCCGGCGTGCAGTCGGCCCAGGCGAAGAACAACGAGCAGCTGCCGCAGGACGCGCCCGAGACCCGGGCGCTGCAGCAGATCGTGCTGACCGGCCTGAACCGGCACGCGACCTTCTTCTCGGCCGCGCTGCCCAAGCGCGTGTTCCCGCCGCTGTTCAACCGCTACGGCGGCGCCGCCAACGCGTTCGGCAACCATGTCGACAACGCCGTGCGGTTCATCCCGGGCACGCAGGGCGAGCGCGTGCGCACCGACATCAGCTGCACGCTGTTCTTCGCCGAGCCGCACGAATACGACGGCGGCGAGCTGGTCGTCGAGGACACGTACGGCGCGCAGCGCGTCAAGCTCGCGGCCGGTGACATGGTGCTGTACCCCGGCACCAGCGTGCACCGGGTCGAACCGGTGACGCGCGGCTTCCGGCTCGCGAGCTTCTTCTGGCTCGAAAGCATGGTGCGCAGCGACGAGCAGCGCCGCCTGCTGTTCGAGATGGACGCGCACCTGATGCGGCTGCGCGAGCGCGTCGGCGAAACCGATCCCGCCGTGATCGGTCTGACCGGCACGTACCACAACCTGCTGCGGATGTGGGCCGACAGCTGATCGCTTCACCTTTCTCAACCCGATGAACCTTCGCGAAGGAGATCCCGAATGACCGCCCTCAAGCCGACCCGACTCGCCGCTGCAGCCCTGCTCGCGTTCGCCGCTGCCGCCGCGCACGCCCAGCATGCCGAGAAGTGCGAGGCCATCCCGAAGGAGGAATGGAAGCCGCAGGCCGAACTCGAGCGCAAGCTGACCGACATGGGCTGGAAGATCAGCCGCGTGAAGATCACCAACGGCTGCTACGAGGTCTACGGCCGCGACGAGAAGAACGCCAAGGTCGAGGTGTTCTTCCATCCGAAGACGTTCGAGCGTGTCGTCGCGCCGGCCAAGTGACGAACCCGCCGCCGCGGCGGCGGTCACGGTGCCGACGGCGGCCGTGCCGGTCTGGGACCGCGTCGTGCGCCTCGCGCACTGGACGCTGGTCGCGAGCGTCGCGCTCGCCTGGCTGAGCACGATCGCGGCGCTTTCCGGGATCGGCGCCTGGCATCAGCCAGTCGGCTACGCCGCGCTGGTCGCGGTGCTGGCGCGCGTGCTGTGGGGCATCGTCGGTCCGAACCGCTACGCGCGTTTCGCGCAGTTCGTGCGCGCGCCGCGTGCGACCTGGGCCTATGTGCGCGAGGTGCTCGCGCATCGCGAGCCGCGCTACCTCGGCCACAACCCGCTGGGCGCGTGGATGATCGTCGCGCTGATGGCCTGCGTGCTCGGGCTCGCGCTGACCGGATGGCTCTACACGACCGACCGTTTCTGGGGCGACGAGACCGTCGAAACGGCCCACGAAGTGCTCGCGTGGACGCTGCTCGGGCTTGCGGCGCTGCACGTTGCCGGCGTCGTCTACACGAGTTTTCGGCAGCGCGAGAACCTGGTTCGCGCGATGCTCAGCGGCACGAAAGCGGCGCCGCGCGATCGCGATATCGCGTGAGTCGCGTGGCGCGCGAAGCGTCGCGAGGCCCTCCCAGGTGACGCCCGGGAGCGACAAAAGCGCATCTCTCCTCGAAAGAATGCGGCTTCTACGAGTGAAAACTGCTTCTCAATGCCCTAGGCAGGCATTACCATTCGCTCCGCACGGTGCTATGGAGAAATGAGAGTCCATGCGGCTTTCGCCCATCCCGGGCACATCAACCACTCACTTGATGGAGAGAATCAACATGGCAACTGCGAAGAAAGCTCCCGCGAAAAAAGCGGCAGCGAAGAAGGCCCCGGCCAAGAAGGCGGCACCCGCGAAGAAGGCCGCGGCCAAGAAGGCCCCGGCGAAGAAGGCGGCACCGGCCAAGAAGGCCGCGGTCAAGAAGGCTCCGGCCAAGAAGCGCACCCCGAACGCAGCGTTCATGAAGGCGATGACGCCGAGCGCGGCGCTCGCCGCGATCATCGGCAGCAAGCCGCTGCCGCGCACCGAGGTGACGAAGAAGGTCTGGGAATACATCAAGGCCAACAAGCTGCAGGATGCAGCGAAGAAGACCATGATCAACGCCGACGCCAAGCTGAAGGAGATCTTCAAGAAGGCGCAGGTCTCGATGTTCGAGATGACCAAGCTGATCAACAACCACCTGAGCTGACGCCAGGTCGGTCCAACGGGAACAAGCCGGTGCCTGCACCGGCTTTTCTCTTTCTAGGGTCGCCTCTGCGGCTGCGCGATGCCGAACAGCCGAGCCGCGTTGCCCCATGCGATGCGCTGCGCAGTCTCGTCCGGCAGCGCACCCAGCCAGTGGCGGTACTGCGCCATCAGGCCCTCGTAGTCGCTCCAGCGGGCATTGATCCAGGTGTCCGAGCCGATCATGAAGCGCTGCGGAAATTCAGCGAAGAGTGCGCCCCACTCGGGTACCAGCAGTCCGTCGGCACCGGTCAGGCCGGGGCGGTACGAAAGCTCGCCGTACAGGCTGGGATAGCGCTGCAGCAGCTCGCGCACCCGCGCGATGCTCGCGCCGCCGATGCCGGTGTGCGCCCAGATCAGCGACGTGCCCGGCGCATGGGCCATCAGCAGATCGATTGCCGCATCGTCGACGTGCGCGAGCACCACGAGTCCGCGCGCCTTCGCAAGACGCATCAACTCGACCGCCACCGGCCCGTTCGCGTTCGCGCTGTCGTACAAGTGGAATTCGCCGATCCCGCGGTACGGGCCGGCCGCGGTCCCGCGCTCGAGTTCCTGCAGCACCATCGTGTGTAGGGTCTGGTCCCGGAACCAGCCGGTGTAGTCGTCGCGGTTGCGGTACAGGCGCACGAACGGCACGATCGTGACGCCGGCTGCAGCGGCCTGCGCGGCTGCGTCCGCGAGCTGCTTCGTGCCGTCGTTCGGCCGGCTGTTCGCGACGATCGCGCGCACGCCGCTGCGCTGCATGCGCGCGAACGCGTCGGCCAACGGGTACGGCTGGAACGCCTCTTCGTTGTAGTGCAGGTGTGCATCGAACAGCGGGCCGGCGTAGGGCGACGGTGCCGCGCGCACGCCGCGAACCCACGTCGAGGCCGTCGCGAAGGCGAGCGCGGCGGCGAGGGCGGTGCGGCGCTGCATCGCTCGCGTCTCGCGCGGGGTCGTCAGCCGCGCCGCAGCCGCCGCTCGACGAAATCGAGCCGGTCCTGGCCCCAGAACATCTCGCCGTCGATCACGTAGGTCGGCGCGCCGAACACGCCGGCCTCGATCGCGCGCTGCGAGTCGGCCTCGTAGCGCTCGTGCACGGCCTGCGACTGCGCGTCGTCGATGCGGCGCGCCGGCAGCTGGGTCGCGGCGAGCAGCGCCGCCAGATGCGACTCGTCGGCGATGTTGCGCTCGTCGACCCAGACCGCGCGCAGCAGCGCGCCGGTGACCGCCATCGCGGCGTCGGCGCCGTCGTGCAGGTCGACCGCGATGATCAGCTTGGCTGCGTCGTCGCTCGCGACCGGGAAGTACTTCGGGTGCAGGTTCAGCGGCACGTCGAGGAACTCGCTGAAGCGCTTCAGCTCGACCAGCCGGTACGCCTGGCGCTGCGGCGCACGTTTGGCCAGCGGCAGACCGCCCGACACCGGGAAGACCTTGCCGCCCAAGTCCACGGGCAGCACGTTGACTGTCGCGCCGTGTGCCTTCGCGAGGGCGGCGAAGCGCGCGTGGCCCAGGTAGGCCCACGGCGACTGCGGGGTGAAGTAGTAGTCGATGCTCAAGGGGTTCGTGCTGCTCACGCCGGTCTCCTGCGAGTGGGTTGTGCCGTGCGCCGATCGTAGCGATGGCCTCAGTGCCGCACCGGCTCGCGGGTATCGGGCGAGGCCGGCGGCACCGTCCAGCCGAGCGCGAGCTGCTGGTACAGCTCCGGGCCGAAGCTTGCGCTGACGGTCTTCGAGAGAAACGCGGCGGCCATCAGGCTGATCACCATCTGGTGCCCGTCGACCATCTCCATCACGATGATCGCGGCGGTGATCGGCGACTGCGTGACGGCCGCGAGGAACGCCGCCATGCACAGCGCGATCCACGCATGCGCGCTGACCGCCAGGCCGCTGTATTGGGCAAGGTCATGGCCCAGCGCGGTGCCGACGGCGAGCGACGGCGCGAAGACCCCGCCCGGGATGCCGCTAAAGTAGGTCGCGACCGTCGCGAGAAAGCGCGTCAGCGGCGCATGCCATTGCAGCGCGATCGTGCCGTCGATCGTCTGTGCCGCACTCAGGTAGCCGCTGCCGAACGAGCTGCCGCCGCTGGCCCAGCCCAGTGCCGCGATGACCGCTCCGCACGCACCGCCGAACCAGACCGGATGCGCTCGGCGCCAGGCCCACACACGCGCATCGGGGCGGCGCTGCGGCCACAGCAGCAGCCAGCTGAAGCCGCCGCCGAGCGCACCGCAGGCGACGCCTGCGATCAGCGTCGGCAGCAGCACGGCGCTGCCGAGATCCGAAACGCTGAGCTGGCCGAAATAGGTGTAGTTGCCCTTCAATGCGATCGCGACCAGGCCCGAGATGATGATCGTGCTGACCAGCACGCCGCTCGTGCGCGTCTCGAGCCGGCGGCCCAGTTCTTCGACTGCGAACACGATGCCCGCCAGCGGCGTGTTGAACGCCGCTGCGATGCCGGCCGCGCCGCCGGCGAGGATCAGGTCCGAGGAGCGAATCGCGCGGCCGTGCGGCAGGAAGCGGCCCGCGACATGGACGATCGCCGCGGCGACCTGCACCGACGGGCCTTCGCGCCCCGCCGAGAAACCGCCGGTCAGTGCGAGCGAGCCCAGCCCGATCTTGCCGAGCACGATGCGCCACGACAGCAGCGGCCGCACCGCGGCCTCGTCGTGCGCGCTCAGGCGCGTCGCGGCCACGACCTGCGGGATGCCGCTGCCGGCTGCGCCCGGCACGTATCGGCGCGTCGCCCATACGACCAGCATGCCGATCGCGGGCGCCGCGATGAACGGCGCCCAGGGCCAGTGCGCATGCAGTCGGAAGAACAACGCCAGCGCCAGCTCCGCGAGGCTCGCGAAGCCGACGACCGCGAGGCCGGCGAGG
The DNA here is from genome assembly GCA_035280545.1 of Burkholderiaceae bacterium. Lineage (GTDB taxonomy): Bacteria > Pseudomonadota > Gammaproteobacteria > Burkholderiales > Burkholderiaceae_C > DATCSE01. The sequence goes on from DATEFR010000155.1 coordinate 9,434, forward strand.
CCGGCCGCCACCCACAGCACGATGCGCACCTGCCAGCGCAGCCGCCAACGCGCGTCGCCGCGCAACGCGCGCAGAGGCGGCAGCGACGGCAGGCGCATCGGGCTCGGCCGGTCCGTCGTGCGTGCGCCGTGGTCCGGGAAGAAAGGACCGCGCGTCAGCGCTTCACGTAGCGGATGTCGGCGCGCCGGTTCTCGGCCCACGCCGCTTCGTCATGCCCTTCGGCCTTCGGGCGTTCCTCGCCGTAGCTGACCGCCTCGATCTGGTTGGCCTTCGCGCCCATCAGCTCGAGCTGCTTCGCGACGATCTGCGCGCGCTTGTCGCCCAGCGACAGGTTGTATTCGCGCGAGCCGCGCTCGTCGGTGTTGCCCTCGACGCGGATCTGCACCTGCGGGCGCGCGCTCAGGTACTGGCCGTGCGCCTGGATCAGCGGCTGGTACTTCGAGTCGACCGAGAAATCGTCGAACGCGAAATAGACGCTGCGGCCGGCGAGCCCGCTCTTCGGGTCGTCGAGCGGGTCGATCGTCACGGTCTTGACGGCGCTGGTGGCACCGCCGCTGGCCGGTCCGACGGGCGTTTGCTGCGCGGTGTCGACCGGCGCCTTCGGCGTGTCGATCGGCGTGCTGCTGCAGGCGGCCAGCGCGGCCGCGGCGATCAGCGTGACCGAAGCAAGAGTCTTGTTGAACATTGTGGGGGCTCCTCTACATGGCGCCGCGCGACGGCGCGGCTTCTTCACTCTCTCACTCATTGAACGGCATCGGCTTGCCGGCAAGCGCCGGATCGAGGCCACCCATGCGCTCGACCAGCACCGCCAGGCCGTCGTGGACCTTGCGGAGCTGCGACGGGCTCAAGCCGTCGAGCACATTCGGCAACAGCCCGCGGGCCGGACCCGGGGCATTCTTCAGGGCCTTGCGGCCCGCGGACGTGAGGTGCAGGTGCACGACCCGCTGATCGTCGGGCGAACGGCCCTTGCGCACCAGGCCGCGCGATTCGAGACGATTCAGCAGGTTGCTCACGGTTGTTTGATGCAGACGCAAACGCTGTGCCAGTTCGCCCACGCGCATGCCGTCGCTGCTGCCCACTTCGTGCAGGGCCCACATCTGCGCGCCGGGGATGCCGGTGGCACGCTCCAGATGCGCCGAGTGCGCGCCGGCGATGCGCACGACGACCCGCAGCTGCTCGAGCACGTCGAGGCTGCTGCGCGATGCGCGGCGCGGCGCGCGGGATGCGGCAGCATACGGTTTCATTGCTGCAAAGTATATTGCGGCAAATGTAATTGGATATGTCGCGTCGATAACCTTTCGTTTCAGGGCGTCGCGCTAGGCCGTTAGGCTCTCGAACCCGAACGACGAAGAACACACAAGGATGAATGTCGAGCTCCTGGGCCCGCTGGTCGGCTGGCCGCTGATGCTGCTGGCGGCCTGGGGCGCCGGCGAGTGGCTGTTCCGTCACCACGGCTTTCCGCGCGTCAGCGCGTACGGCGCGGTCGGTTTGCTGCTCAGCGGGATCGGCCTGTCGCAGAACGTCGCGCCGCAGGCGGCGCTCGGCTTCCTGGCGAACGCCGCGCTCGGGCTCACGCTGTTCGAGCTCGGCTACCGCGTGAACCCGCGCTGGTTCAAGCGCAACCCGTGGGTGCTCGCGATCGGCATCGTGCAGGCGCTGCTGACCTTCGGCGTCGTGATGTGGGTCGCGGGCCTGTTCGGCATCGCGATCGACCAGCGGCTGGTGCTTGCCGCGCTGTGCGTCGCGACCTCGCCGGCCGCGGTGATGCGGGTCTCGAACGAGTTGCACAGCGCCGGCCAGGTGACCGAACGCATGCTGCACCTGTGCGTGCTGAACTGCCTGATGGCGGTGCTGCTGCTGCGGCTGGTCGTCGGCTACTGGCATCTGGAGACCAGCGGCGATCTGGGCAAGGCCGCGCTGGGCAGCATCTACGTGCTCGCGCTGTCGCTGGTGGCCGGCGCGGTGTTCGGCGTGATCGCGCCGTGGCTGAACCGGCTCACGACCAGCAGCCAGGGCACGACGGTGACCTTCGCGATCCTGGTGCTGCTGCTGACCGGCATTGCGCAGACGCTGCACCTGTCGCCGCTGCTGGCCGCGCTCGCGTTCGGCGCGGTGGCGCGCGAGCGCCGCATCATCCTGAGTTCCGCGCAGCGCAATTTCGGCGCGCTGGGCGATCTGCTGACGGTGTTCCTGTTCGTGTTCATCGGCAGCCTGCTGTCGTGGAACGGGCTGCTCGGCGGGCTGCTGCTGGGCATCAGTGCACTGCTCGCACGCAGCGCAGCGCACGTGCTGGTCAACGTGCTGGGTGCGCGCGTCAGCGGCACGACGTTCCGCAAGGGCGCACTGACCGGGCTCGCGCTGATGCCGATGGCGGCGTTCGCGATGCTGCTGCTGGAGGAGAGCCGGCTGTACGGCTTCGACCTGGCGCGCGAAAGCCTGCCGATGATCGTCGGGCTGCTGGTGCTGCTCGAGGTGATCGCGCCCATCATCACGCAACGCGCGCTGGTGATCGCGAACGAAGCGAAACCGGAAGGGAACTGAGATGCCGCTGCAAGCCTTCGGCGAATCGCGCGCGCTGACCATGGGCGTCGAGCTCGAGCTGCAGCTCGTCAACACCTACGACTTCGATCTGGCGCCGGGTGCGAACGACCTGCTGGAGCTGCTGTCGCGCAAGCCGTTCCCGGGCACGGTGACGCCCGAGATGACGCAGAGCATGATCGAGATCGCGACCGGCATCCAGGACTCGCACGGCCCGCTGCTGACCGAGTTGCGGGCGATCCGCGACACGCTGGTCGCGGCCTGCGACCGGCTCAACATCGAGATCGCCGGCGGCGGCACGCACCCGTTCCAGCGCTGGAGCGAGCAGCGCGTGTTCAGCAAGCCGCGCTTCGAGCAGCTCTCGCAGCTCTACGGTTACCTCGCGAAGCAGTTCACCGTGTTCGGCCAGCACGTGCACGTGGGCTGCCCGTCGGGCGACGATGCGCTGTTCCTGCTGCATTCGCTGAACCGCTACGTGCCGCACTTTATCGCGCTGTCGGCGTCGTCGCCGTTCTCCCAGGGCGTGGACACGCTGTTCGACTCGGCCCGGCTGAACTCGGTGTTCGCGTTCCCGCTCTCGGGCCGTGCGCCGTTCGTGCTGAGCTGGGACGAGTTCGCGAACCAGTACTTCACGAAGATGGAAGCGACCGGCGTCGTCAAGTCGATGAAGGACTTCTACTGGGACATCCGCCCCAAGCCCGAGTACGGCACGATCGAGCTGCGCGTCTGCGACACGCCGCTGACGGTCGAGCGCGCCGCCGCGCTCGCCTGCTACCTGCAGGCGCTGTGCCGCCGCCTGCTCGAGCGCGCCGAACCGCCGCCGACCGAGGACGACTACCTGGTCTACACCTTCAACCGCTTCCAGGCCTGCCGCTTCGGGCTCGACGGCCAGATGGTCCTGCCGCAGACCCGCGAGCGCCGCACGATACGCGAGGACATCCTCGCGACCCTGCGCACGCTCGATCCGCACGGCAGCGCGCTGAACGGCATGGCCGCGCTCGACGAGATCGAACGCTGCGCCGCGCGCGACGGCAATCACGCGACCTACCTGCGCAAGGTGCACACCGGCAGCGGCAACGTGCAGAGCATGGTGCAGGCCAGCGCGCACGCGCTGCGCCACGGCCCCGGCGGCTGAGCGGCGCTCAGGCGGCGGATCGCTCGGCCAGCAGCGGCTTCAGATACCGCCCGGTGTGGCTCGCCGGGTTCGCGGCCACGTCCTCCGGCGTGCCGGACGCGACCACCGTGCCCCCGCCCGCGCCGCCTTCCGGACCCATGTCGACGATCCAGTCGGCGGTCTTGATCACGTCCAGGTTGTGCTCGATCACCACGATGGTGTTGCCGGCGTCGCGCAGCTGGTGCAGCACGCGCAGCAGCAGATCGATGTCGGCGAAGTGCAGGCCGGTGGTCGGCTCGTCGAGGATGTACAGCGTGCGGCCGGTGTCGCGCTTGCTGAGCTCGAGCGCGAGCTTGACGCGCTGCGCTTCGCCGCCCGAGAGCGTCGTCGCGCTCTGGCCCAGCCGGATATAACCCAGGCCGACGTCGAGCAGCGTCTGCAGCTTGCGCGCGATCGCCGGCACCGCGTTGAAGTAGGCGTGCGCGTCCTCGACCGTCATGTCGAGCACCTCGGTGATGTTCTTGCCCTTGTAGAGCACCTCCAGCGTCTCGCGGTTGTAGCGCTTGCCGTGGCAGACATCGCACGGCACGTAGACGTCGGGCAGGAAGTGCATCTCGACCTTCAGCACGCCGTCGCCCTGGCACGCTTCGCAGCGCCCGCCGGCGACGTTGAAGCTGAAGCGCCCCGGGCCGTAGCCGCGCTCCTTCGCGGTGTTCATCTCGGCGAACAGCTCGCGGATCGGCGTGAAGAGCCCGGTGTAGGTGGCCGGGTTGGAGCGCGGCGTGCGGCCGATCGGGCTCTGGTCGACGTTGATGACCTTGTCGAACGCATCGAGCCCGACGATTTCGTCGTGCGGCTCGGCCTCGGCATGGCTGTTGTAGAGCTTGCGCGCGACGCTTGCATACAGCGTGTCGTTGACCAGCGTGCTCTTGCCCGAGCCGGACACGCCGGTCACGCAGGTCAACAGGCCCACCGGGATCGCGACATCGACGCGCTTCAGGTTGTTGCCGCGCGCGCCGACCACCTGCAGCCAGGCCTCCTCGCCTTCGTCGGGCGCGGCCGCCGGCGCATGGCGCTGCGCCGGCACCGCGATGCGCAGCGCGCGCGCGAGATAGCGCCCGGTCAGCGAATCGGGGTTCGCCGCCACCTCCTGCGGCGTGCCCTGCGCCATCACCTGGCCGCCGTGTGCGCCGGCGCCGGGGCCCATGTCGATCACATGGTCGGCGGCGAGTATCGCGTCCTCATCGTGCTCGACGACCAGCACGCTGTTGCCGAGGTCGCGCAGGTGGCGCAGCGTGCCGATCAGGCGCTCGTTGTCGCGTTGGTGCAGGCCGATGCTGGGTTCGTCCAGCACGTACATCACGCCGGTCAGGCCCGAGCCGATCTGCGATGCGAGCCGGATGCGCTGCGCCTCGCCGCCCGAAAGCGAATCGGCGCTGCGGTCCAGGCTCAGGTAGTTCAGGCCGACATCGTTGAGGAATTTCAGCCGCGAGCGGATCTCGCGGACCACCTTGTCGGCGATCTCGGCCTTCGCGCCTTGCAGCCGCAGCCGCTCGAAGTACTCCAGGCTCTCGCGCAACGTGAAGTGCTCGACGCGGAAGATCGGCTCGCGCGCGCCGCTGTCGGCATCGACCAGGAACACGAAGCGCGCCTCGCGCCGCAGCCGCGAACCGCCGCAATCGGGGCAGGGCTTCGCGCTCTGATAACGCAGCAGGTCCTCGCGCACCGCGGCCGAGTCGGTCTCGCGAAAGCGCCGCTCGAGGTTCGGCAGGATGCCTTCGAACGGGTGCGAGCGCTTGACGCTGCGGGTCTTGCCGCGCGCGCCTTCCGCCTCGTAGACGAACTCGATGTTCTCGTCGCCCGAGCCGTGCAGCAGGACCTTCTGCGCCGATTCGGGCAGCTCCTCGAACGGCTTCTCGATGTCGAACTTGTAGTGCCGCGCGACCGATTCGAGCAGCGAGTACGTGTACGCGTTGCGCCGGTCCCAGCCCTTGACCGCGCCGCTCGCGAGACTCAGCGACGGAAACGCGACGACGCGCTCCGGGTCGAACACGGTCGTGTGGCCCAGGCCGTCGCAGGTCGGGCAGGCTCCGACCGGCGAGTTGAACGAGAACAGCCGCGGCTCGAGCTCGGGCAGCGAGTAGCTGCAGACCGGGCAGGCGAACTTGCTCGAGAACAGGTGCTCCCGACCGCCGTCCATCTCGAGCGCGACCGCGCGGCCGTCGGCGATGCGCAGCGCGGCTTCGAAGCTCTCGGCCAGGCGCTGCTGCAGCCCTGGCTGGATCTTCACGCGGTCGATCACGACATCGATGTCGTGCTTCTCGGATTTCTTCAGCTTCGGCACGTCGGCTGCTTCGTGAGTCGTCCCGTCGATGCGGAAGCGCACGTAGCCCTGCGCCTGCATCTCGCCGAACAGCTCGACAAATTCGCCCTTGCGGTCGCGCACGACCGGCGCGAGCACCATCAGCCGCGTCTCGGCCGGCAGCGCGAGCACCGCGTCGACCATCTGGCTCACGCTCTGAGCCTGCAGCGGCAGGTCGTGGATCGGGCAGTACGGCGAGCCGGCACGGGCGTACAGCAGGCGCAGGTAGTCGTGGATCTCGGTGACGGTGCCCACCGTCGAGCGCGGGTTGTGCGAGGTCGCCTTCTGCTCGATGCTGATCGCCGGCGACAAGCCCTCGATCACGTCGACATCGGGCTTGTCCATCAACTGCAGGAACTGGCGCGCGTAGGCCGACAGGCTCTCGACATAACGCCGCTGGCCTTCGGCATACAGCGTGTCGAACGCGAGCGAGCTCTTGCCCGAGCCGGACAACCCGGTGATCACGACCAGCTGGTTGCGCGGGATGTCGAGGTCGATGTTCTTGAGGTTGTGGGTGCGAGCGCCCCGCACGCGCAGCGTGCTTGTCCCGTTCACGCGTAGCGTGCTTGTGCCGTCCACGCGTAGCGTGCTCGTCGCGTTCTCGCCCAGCGTCTGTGTGTCCCGCTCGGGAATCGCCGCTGACGTGCGACCCGTGCGTGCCGTTCCTGCATGGACTTCGCGCAGCGCCGCCTCGTCGCGAGGCAGTTCGTCATCGTGGAGCGCGGGGGTCGACATGTGAGGCGCGGCAAAACTGCCCATGATAACGACGCGCCGGTTTCACGGCATTGCGCCGTGTTCGGGCGCGCTCAGCGCGGCGCGGTGGCGGTGTCGGCGAGGCCGCGCTGCAAGGCCTGCACGGTAGAGGGCGGCAACTGCGCGGTCGATGGCGGCACGCCGGCCGCCTCGACGCGCAAGCGGCCGTCCGTCGCGAGCTGCAACGTCGCCTGCCATGCGCCGTCGCGCA
>DATEFR010000156.1:0-7965 GCA_035280545.1 Burkholderiaceae bacterium
CTGCGCGGTGTCGACCACCGCCACCACGGCCTGCTCGAACGCGCGCGGGTCGCTGCGGGCCCACGCCTGGCCCCACGGCTGCGCCCGCAGCATCTGCGCGACGTTGAGCCGATCGGCGGTCGGGTCGAAGCTGAGCCGGCCCGGCGCTGCCGACGGGGCGGGCCCCAGCGAGGCGGCCAGGGTCAGCGGCGTCTCGATGCGCGGCAGCCAGGCCGACTCGGCGGCGAACGCCGCACGTGCATGCGGCAGCAGCGCCGCGAACGGCAGCAGCACGATCGCATCACGCAGTGCGATGCCGCGGGCCGCGGTCCAATCCAGCGTGCGCAGCGCGACCTGCCGCCAGGCCGTGGCGGCATCCGCAGTGGTTTCAAGGGTGGCGCGCTCTATCGTCGTCATAGGAAAGACACTGGCCGCAGCGGGCTTGCAGCGCGGCGCGCCGAACAGACCTTTGTGTCAGAATCATTGTGCCTTGCGCCCAAGCCGAGGCGCCTCCCTCGAGGACCAACTCATGAGCAGTGAACTGATCAAACACACTTCCGACGCGTCGTTCGACAGCGATGTGCTGCGCTCCGACAAGCCGGTGCTGGTCGACTACTGGGCCGAATGGTGCGGCCCGTGCAAGATGATCGCGCCCATCCTCGATGAGGTCTCGAAGGACTACGACGGACGCCTGAAGATCGCGAAGATGAACGTCGACGAGAACCGCGACGTGCCCGCGAAGTTCGGTATCCGCGGCATCCCGACGTTGATGCTGTTCAAGGGCGGCGAGCTCGCTGCGACCAAAGTCGGCGCCCTGTCCAAAGCCCAGTTGACCGCGTTCCTCGACGGTCATCTATAATCCCGCCTGAACGCGGCAGGAGTTCGGTGCCGAAGCTCCAAAAGAGCAGGCACCGAAGCCAGCCGCCAGAGATCGCCACCTCGCCCCGAAGTTCCGGCGCGCGGGTTCGGCACCAAACTCCAACGTTCCGTTTCTTGGCGTCCGCAGCGCGTGACCGCACGCGCCGGGCCTACCGGTAGGTCGAAGGCGCTTGCGCCTGCTCGATCGACGCGGGTTGTCGGCAGCCAGCCGGCAGACCTGCTCACATCCCAGGGTGTATACCCATGCATCTTTCCGAACTGAAGCAGATCCACGTCTCCGAGCTCATCAAGATGGGCGAGGCGCTGGAGATCGAGAACGTCGCGCGCCTGCGCAAGCAAGAGCTGATGTTCGCGATCATGAAGAAGCGCGCGAAGGCCGGCGAGCAGGTGTTCGGCGACGGCGTGCTCGAAGTGCTGCCCGACGGCTTCGGCTTCCTGCGCTCGCCGGACGCGAGCTACATGGCCTCGACCGACGACATCTACCTGTCGCCCAGCCAGATCCGCCGCTTCAACCTGCACACCGGCGATGCGATCGAAGGCGAGGTGCGCGTGCCCAAGGATGGCGAGCGCTACTTCGCGCTCGTGAAGGTCGACAAGGTCAACGGCCTGACGCCCGAGGAGAGCAAGCACAAGATCATGTTCGAGAACTTGACGCCGCTCTTCCCGAAGGAGCAGTTCAAGCTCGAACGCGACATCAAGACCGACGAGAACGTCACCTGCCGCATCATCGACCTGATCGCGCCGATCGGCAAAGGCCAGCGCGCGCTGCTGGTCGCGCAGCCGAAGACCGGCAAGACCGTGATGATGCAGCAGCTCGCGCATGCGATCGTCGCGAACTACCCCGAGGTCTACCTGATCGTGCTGCTGGTCGACGAGCGGCCCGAGGAAGTGACCGAGATGGTCCGCACCGTGCGCGGCGAGGTGATCAGCTCGACCTTCGACGAGCCGGCTGCGCGCCACGTGCAGGTCGCCGAGATGGTGATCGAGCGCGCGAAGCGCCTGGTCGAGCTGAAGAAGGACGTGGTGATCCTGCTCGATTCGATCACCCGGCTCGCACGCGCCTACAACAACGTGCTGCCGTCGTCCGGCAAGGTGCTGACCGGCGGCGTCGATGCGAACGCGTTGCAGCGCCCGAAGCGCTTCTTCGGCGCGGCGCGCAACGTCGAGGAAGGCGGATCGCTGACCATCATCGGCACCGCGCTGATCGACACCGGCAGCCGCATGGACGAGGTGATCTACGAAGAGTTCAAGGGCACCGGCAACTGCGAAATCCACCTGGATCGCCGCATGGCCGAGAAGCGCGTCTACCCGTCGATCCTGATCAACAAGAGCGGCACGCGGCGCGAGGAGTTGCTGCTGAAGCCGGAAATCCTGCAGAAGACCTGGATTCTTCGCAAGCTGCTCTACGCGATGGACGAGATCGAGTCGATGGAGTTCGTGCTCGACAAGATGAAGTCGGCGAAGAACAACCTGGACTTCTTCGACATGATGCGCCGAGGCGGGTAGGCATCCAGGTCAAGTTATAATTCGCGGTTTTCCGCATCGCCCCGCATCCGCGGAAAGTGCGCCGAACGGTTCGGCGTGGCTCCCGCAACGAAACGAAAGACGGCTCATCATGAAACAAGGCATCCACCCCGACTACCGCGACGTCTGCTTCGTCGACCTGTCCAACGGTTTCAAGTTCGTCACGCGCTCGACCGCGCAGACCAAGGAAACCATCACGATGGACGACGGCCGCGAGCTGCCGCTGTACAAGCTCGAGTCGACCAGCGAATCGCACCCGTTCTACACCGGCACGCAGAAGAGCGTCGACGCGCTCGGCGGCCGCGTCGAGAAGTTCCGCAATAAATTCGCCCACCTCGGCGCGAAGAAGTGACCGGATCGGCATCCCGATCCAACGACAGGAAGGCAGCTTCGGCTGCCTTTTTTGTTGCCGCGCGGCAGCGCCGGGACCGTCTCGAGTTGCTGCATGATGCGCGGCTGACGATAGCCAGAATTCCAACAAAGCGTTGAACGCCCCGAACCCCGCCCTCGTGTCCCAGCGCGCCGCGCAACGCCTGCCGCGCCTCGCGCTGCTGCTGTTCTGCGCGGCCTATGTGATTCCGGGCGTATTCGGCCGCGGACCCTGGAAGAGCGCCGACATCACCGCATTCGGCTACATGGTCGGCATCGCGCAAGGCCGCACCGGCTGGCTCGCGCCGACGGTCGGCGGGCTGCCGGCCGATGCCGCGCTGCTGCCCTACTGGCTGGGTGCGGCCTTCATGAAAGCGCTCGCGTCCATCAGCCCGGGGTTCGACCCCGCGCTCGCCGCCCGCATTCCGTTCGCGTTGCTGCTCGTCGCCGCGCTCGTGCTGACCTGGTACGCCACCTACCACCTCGCGCGCAGCGAGGCCGCGCAGCCGCTGCCCTTCGCGTTCGGTGGCGAGGCGAATCCGGTCGACTACGCGCGTGCGATCGCCGATGGCGCGCTGCTCGCACTGGTCGCATCGCTCGGGCTGCTGCAGCTGGGCCACGAGACGACCCCGGAGCTCGCGCAGCTCGCCGCCGTCACGCTGTTCGTCTATGCGCTCGCCGCGAGCGCGTTGCGCAGCTGGGAGGCCCGGCTTTCGGTGCTGCTTGCGCTGCCCGCGCTCGCCGCCAGCGGCGCGCCCAGCGTCGCGCTGGCGCTCGGGGTGGTCAGCAGCGCCATCTGTTGGTTCTCGACCCACGAACCGACCCGCCGCTTCGTGCGCTGGATCGCCGCAGCCACCGTGCTGGCCGCCCTTGCCGCGACGCTGATCGACGCCTGGGGCTGGCGCGTCGATCCCGGACCTTTGGGCTTCGCCAAAATCTGGGAGGTGCTGCGACTGTTCGGCTGGTTCCTGTGGCCGACCTGGCTGCTCGGACTGTGGACCGCCTGGCGCTGGCGCGGTCATCTGTCGGACCGTCACATCTCGATCCCATTGGGCTGCATCGCGGTCAGCCTGGTCGCCTGCATCGCGATGGGCGGCTCGGAACGGGCCTTGATGCTGGCGCTGCCGCCGCTCGCGATCCTCGCCGCGTTCGCGCTGCCGACGCTGAGCCGCAGCGCGGCGGCGGCGATCGACTTGTTCTCGGTCGGCTTCTTCTCGATCTGCGCGATCGTGATCTGGGTGATCTACGTCTCGATGCAGACGGGCATGCCGGCGCAGCCGGCCGTCAACATCGCGCGCCTCGCTCGAGGGTTCGTTCCGCACTTCTCGCTGATCGCGTTCGTCGCGGCACTGCTGGGCACGCTGGCGTGGCTGTGGCTGGTCCGCTGGCGCACCGGCCGCACCCGGCATCCGCTCTGGAAGAGCCTGGTGCTGCCCGCCAGCGGCGTCGCACTGTGCTGGCTGCTCGTGATGACCTTGCTGCTGCCGCCGCTCGATGTCGCGCGCGGCTACCGGCTGCAGATCGAGCGCATCGGCCGGCAGGTACCGGAGCGCAGCTGCGTCGCCGCACCGGGGATGTCGCGGCCGCAGGTGGTCGCGCTTCAGTACCTGGGCGAGTTGCGGGTCGACGCGGTCACGCCGATGGCGGCGACGCGCTGCGACTACCTGCTGCTGAACGAAACACGCGAGAGCCGCAGCGCGCCCGGCGCCGGCTGGCAGCTGCTGACCCGGGAGCGCCGCAACAACAGCGATGACGAGATCATCGCGGTGTACCGGCGGCGCAAGGGTTGAGGTTCTCCGAGCCGCAGCGGGTCGTTCAGGCTGAACGAGCGGGTTCCGGCACCGGCGCCTCCGGAGCCGCCGCGGTTCGCACCCGCGGCGCCGGGAACACCAGCCGGAAGCACGAGCCCTTGCCGACCTCGCTCTGGATGTCGAGCTCGCCGCCGTGGCGCTGCGCGACGTGCTTGACGATCGACAAGCCGAGCCCGGTGCCGCCGGTGTCGCGCGAGCGGCTGCCGTCGACGCGGTAGAAGCGCTCGGTCAGTCGCGGCAAGTGCTCGCGCGCGATGCCGGGCCCCGTGTCGATGACCGCCACCTCGCCGCTGCCGTCGGCCAGCACTTTCCACGAGAGCTCGATCCGTCCGCCCTCGGGCGTGTAGCGCACCGCGTTGTTGACGAGATTGGTGATCGCGCTGAGCAGTTCGTTCTGCGCGCCGGCGATCTGCGCGTCGACCTTGCCCGGAAACTTGAGCGTGTGCCGCCCGTTCGACAGCAGCTTCGCATCGGTCTCGACCTGCGCGAGCAGCGACGCCAGCGCCACCCAGCGGTCGGCGAACGGCCGCGGGCTGCCTTCGAGCTGGGCGAGCGTCAGGAGGTCGCTGACCAGCGTTCCCATGCGATCGGTCTGCTGCGCCATCAGCGCCAGCACGCGCTTGCGCTCGACCTCGGTCAGCGGCAGATTCACGAGCGTTTCAAGAAAGCCGGACAGCACGGTCAACGGCGTGCGGATCTCATGCGAGACGTTCGCGACGAAGTCGCGCCGCATCGCCTCGTTGCGCTCGCGCTCGGTGATGTCCTGCGACAGCAGCAGTTTCTGGCCGTCGCCGTACGGACGCACCTGCACCGACAGCAGCCCCTTGCCGCGCGGATCGGGCATCTGCACCGCCTCGTCGAAGCGGCGCGCCTGCATGTGATCGACGAACGCCGGCGCACGCACCAGGTTCGTCACGCGCTGGCGCCGATCGCGCCGCGGGTCGAGTCCGAAGTGATCGGCGGCGCGCGAGTTGCACCACTCGATCTGGTCGTTCTCGTCGAGCAGCATCACGCCGTTCGGCGACGCCTCCATCGCCGACAAAAACTGCGACAGCCGCAACTTCTCGTTGACCGCATCCTGCTCGCGCAGCCGGATCGAGCGTTCGACGCGGTAGCCGATCTCGCCCCAGAAGCCCGCATCGCGCGGCGCCTGGCCCTCTTGCGAGCCGCGCAGCCAGTTGATCAGCCGGTACCCGCGCGCGGTGTCGAAGATCGCGATCACGCCGACTGCGAACGCGCCGCCGACCAGCACGCCCAGGATCTGCGCGTTGTCGTGCCCGGCGAGCATGCCCGCAAGCCCGCCGACGATCATCGCGACGATCGCCGTCAGCGCACGCGGAAGCAGCCAGATCACCGCAGCAGCCGGGTCACGGATGAGGGGACGATCATGCTACGCCGAAACGGCCGGGGTCGCGGCGTGCTGCGTCAGGCGATAGCCGGCGCCGCGCACGGTCTCGATCATCTGCGCGCACTGCACCGGCTGCAGCGCCTCGCGCAACCGCTTCACATGCACGTCGACCGTGCGCTCCTCGATGAACACATGGTCGCCCCAGACGCGGTCGAGCAGCTGCGCACGGCTGTGCACGCGCTCCGGATGCGTCATGAAGAAATGCAGCAGGCGGAACTCGGTCGCACCCAGCTTGACCTCGCGCACCTCCTGGCCCTCGCCGTTCACGGTTTCGCGGCGGCGCGTCACGCGCCGGGTCGCCGGGTCGATCTTCAGCGCGCCGACCTCGACCACCGAGTCCAGCGCCTCCGGCGCCTTGCGCCGCAGCACCGCGCGGATGCGCGCCATCAGCTCGTTGGTCGAGAACGGCTTGGTCAGGTAGTCATCGGCGCCGGCGTCGAGTCCGGCGATCTTGTCGGCCTCGTCAGCACGAGCCGTCAGCATGATCACCGGCAGCTCGCGCGTGCGCTGCTCGCCGCGCCAGCGCTTCGCCAGCGCGAGGCCGGACTGCCCCGGCAGCATCCAGTCCAGGATGATCAGGTCGGGCAGCACGCCGTCGACCGCGGCCTGCGCCTGTTCGGCGTTCGCGGCGATCGTCACTTCGAAGCCGGCGTGCCGCAGGTTGATCGAGATCAGTTCGGCGATCGCGGATTCGTCTTCGACGACGAGGATGTGGCTCATGGGTCGCCCTTTTCCCTTCCTGCTTGGCGCCAGCCTCAGCGGACTAGCGATTCGACGGTGCCCACGGGGTTGTGCCGCACGTCGGTACCCTTGACGATGTAGATGATCTGCTCGGCGAGGTTCTTCGCGTGGTCGCCGACACGCTCGATCGCCTTCGCGACGAACACCAGGTCGATGCTCGACGAGATCGTGCGCGGATCTTCCATCATGAACGTGATCAGCTTGCGCATCAGGCCTTCGAACTCCTGGTCGATCAGGTCGTCCTGCTTCAGCACCTCGACGGCGCGGTCGACGTCCAGCCGCGCGAACGCATCGAGCGCCTTGCGCAGTTGCGAGCCGGCGAGCTCCGCCTCGTAGGCCAGGTCCTTGACCGGCAGGCGCAGCCGGCTCGAGACGCCCGAGTTGACCAGCCGCTGCACGGTGCGCGCGATGCGCGCCGCCTCGTCGCCGACGCGCTCGAGATTCGCGATCGTCTTCGAGATCGCGATCAGGAGGCGCAGGTCGCGCGCAGTCGGCTGGCGCCGCGCGATGATGGTCGAGAGGTCGCGGTCGATCTCGACTTCGGTCTGGTTGACCCGCTCTTCGGTGACCAGAACCTCGGACGCGACTTCGTTGCTGAAGTTGGTCAGCGAGTAGACCGAGCGCGCGATCTGCGACTCGACCATGCCACCCATCTCCAGCACGCGGGTCGAGATGCCGCTGAGCTCGGCGTCGAACTGTGTCGACAAATGCTTGTCCGTCATTGCCCTCTCCTGATGCTGCTCGAAGGATCAGCCGAAACGCCCGGTGATGTAGTCCTCGGTGTCCTTCTTCTTCGGCTTCATGAACACGTCGTTCGTGGGGCCGAACTCGATCAGGTCGCCGAGGTACATGTACGCCGTGTAGTCCGACGAGCGTGCCGCCTGCTGCATGTTGTGCGTGACGATCACGACCGTGTAGTCGGTCTTCAGCTCGTGGATCAGCTCTTCGATCTTGCCGGTCGAGATCGGATCCAGCGCCGAGCACGGCTCGTCGAGCAGCAGCACCTCGGGCTTGATCGCGATGCCGCGCGCGATGCACAGCCGCTGCTGCTGGCCGCCGGACAGGCCCGAACCGCTCTGGCCGAGCTTGTCTTTGACCTCGTTCCACAGCGCGGCCTTCTTCAGCGCCCATTCGACGCGCTCGTCCATCTCGATGCGCGGCAGCGTCTCGAACAGCTTCACGCCGAACGCGATGTTGTCGTAGATCGACATCGGGAACGGCGTCGGCTTCTGGAACACCATGCCGACCTTCGCG
>DATEFR010000157.1:0-11421 GCA_035280545.1 Burkholderiaceae bacterium
ACGCGTCCGGCGGCCAGCCCCAGTCCAAGAAGGCCGCGGCCAGCGGTTGGATAGGCTCGGCGCTGGAGTACTACGACTTCTTCATCTACGCGACCGCCGCGTCGCTGATCTTTCCGCAGATCTTCTTCCCGAGCAGCGACCCGAAGATGGCGATCGTCGCGTCGCTCGCGACCTACGGCGTGGGTTACGTCGCACGGCCGATCGGCGCGTTCGTGCTGGGCCACTTCGGCGACACCCACGGCCGCAAGCAGGTGCTGCTGGTGTGCATGTTCCTGATGGGCTTCTCGACGATGGCGGTGGGCCTGCTGCCGACCTACGCGCAGGCCGGCATCATCGCGCCGGTGCTGCTCGTGATCCTGCGCCTGATCCAGGGCTTCGCGGTGGCCGGCGAAATCTCGGGCGCGAGCTCGATGATCCTCGAACACGCGCCGTTCGGCCGGCGCGGCTTCTACTCGAGCTTCACGCTGCAAGGCGTGCAGGCCGGGCAGATCCTCGCGGCCGCGGTGTTCCTGCCGCTCGCCCACTATCTGCCGGCAGCGGAGTTCAACAGCTGGGGCTGGCGCGTGCCGTTCCTGCTGAGTTTTCTCGTGATCGTCGCGGGCTACATCATCCGCCGCAAGGTCGACGAGACGCCGGCGTTCGCCGAGGAAGACCGGCAAGGCAAGGTGGCGAGCGCGCCGGTCGTCGAGGCGTTCAAGTTCTGCTGGGCCGACATGCTGCGCGTGGTCTGCATGGCGCTGATGAATGTCATCCCGGTCGTGGCCACCGTGTTCGGTGCGGCCTATGCGGTGCAGAAGGCCTATGGCATCGGCATGCCCAAGGACGTGTACCTGTGGATCCCGGTGCTCGGCAACTGCCTCGCCGTGCTGGTGATCCCGTACGTCGGCAACCTGTCGGACAAGATCGGGCGGCGCCCGCTGATCATCGTCGGCTCGCTGGCGTCGGGGCTGCTGTCGTTCGCCTACCTGTGGGCGATCAGCATCGGCAGCGTGCCGCTCGCGGTGCTGCTCTCGCTGCTGATGTGGGGCGTGGTCTACCAGGGCTACAACGCGGTGTTCCCGAGCTTCTACCCGGAGCTGTTCCCGACGCGAGCCCGCGTCTCGGCGATGGCGATCTCGCAGAACATCGGCACGGCGATCACCGCGATGCTGCCGGCGCTGTTCGCCACCGTCGCGCCGCCCGGATCCGACAACGTGCCGCTGGTCATCGGCAGCATCGCCTTCATCGTGACCGCGATCGCCGCGCTGGCCGCATGGAGCGCCCGCGAGACGTACCGTGTTCCGATGGCCGACCTGGGCAACGCGAACGCGGTGCCGGTCGAGAAGGCCGAATACGACCGGCTGCGCGGCGAAACGCTGGTGGCGCACGCCCCGGCCTGAAGCCCCACACGACACCGCAACACACGACAGCTCGTCATGATCAACGGCAGGACCCGGCTCATCGCGCACCTCGGCTACCCGACCGAGACCTTCAAGTCGCCGATGATCTACAACCCCTGGTTCGAACAGCGGGGGATCGATGCGGTGGTCGTGCCGATGGGCGTGCAGGCCGAGCACTATGCCGGCGTGCTCGCGTCGCTGCGGCTTCTCACCAACCTGCGCGGCGCACTGGTCACGATGCCGCACAAGGTCGCGACGCTCGCCCTGGCCGACGAGATCACGCCGACCGCGCGCATCGCCGGCGCCTGCAACGCGCTGCTGCTGCGCGACGACGGCACCTGGCTGGGCGACCAGTTCGACGGCGCGGGCTTCGTGCGCGGCGCGCTGCGCAAGGGTTGCGCGATCGAAGGCCGGCGTGCGCTGGTCGTCGGCGCGGGCGGCGTCGGGTCGGCGATTGCCGCCTCGCTGGCCGCGGCCGGCGTCGCCGAGCTGGGCCTGTTCGATCGCGATGCCGCGGCGGCCGAAGCGCTGGGCGACCGGCTGCTGACGCACTATCCGGCACTGGTCTGCCGCGCCGGTTCGAACGATCCCGCGGGTTACGACATCGTCGTCAACGCGACGCCGCTGGGCATGAAGGAGGGTGACCCGCTGCCGTTCGACATCGCGCGCGTCCAGCCCTCCACCTTCGTCGGCGAGGTCGTGATGAAGAGCGAATACACGCCGCTGCTGCGCGCCGCGTTGGCCAAAGGCTGCGCGGTGCAGGTCGGCACCGATATGCTGTTCGAGATGATCCCGGCGTATCTCGAATTTTTCGGTTTTGGCACCACCACCGCGGACGAGCTTCGCGCGGTGGCGCGCATTCAGTACTGATGAGGCCTCGCATGCAAGACCGCACCGAACGCGAATTCACGGCCGATGCCGCCAACCCGCTCGGGCTGGACGGCATCGAGTTCATCGAGTACAGCACCGCGAAGCCGCAGGCGCTCGGCCAGGTGCTCGAGATGGCGGGCTTCCATCCGATCGCGCGCCACCGTTCGCGCGAGGTGCTGCTGTACCGGCAGGGCGGCATGAACGTGATCGTCAACGCGCACGTCGGCGAAGCGGGCCGCGGCCCGACGCCGGGCGACACGCCGGTGATCGCCGCGATCGCGCTGCGCGTGCGCGATGCCGCGAGCGCGTACCGCGAGGCGCTCGCGCGCGGCGCGTGGGCGGTTCCCACGCATGTCGAGGTGATGGAGCTGAACATCCCGGCGATCCACGGCGTCGGCGCGAGCCGCATCTACTTCGTCGACCGCTACAAGGACTTCTCGATCTACGACGTCGACTTCACGCTGATCCCGACCGTCGAGCCCAAGCCGCCGGCGCTGACCGGGCTGCACTGGTACGGCGTGGTGCAGTACATCGCGAACGACCGCACCGAGGACTGGACCGAGTTCTACGGCGAGCTGTTCGGCTTTCGCGCGCTGCCCGATGCGGAGCGCCACGGCATCCTGCCCAAGGGCCGGGTGCTGCGCAGCCCGTGCGGCAAGTTCTTCCTGCAGCTGATCGAGCCCGAGCCGGGCATCTTCGACGCCGAGGGCGAGGAGGCCCTGCAGCGCATCGGCCTGGGGACGCCCGATGTGCTGGCCAGCGTGAAGGCGCTGCGCGAACGCGGCCTGGGTTTCGTCGAATCGAGCGGCGTGCACTCGGAGACGCGCGGCGCGCTGACGCAGAGCTATCTGGGCGGCGTGATGTTCGAGCTGGTCCACGACGAGGTGATGCGATGAGTTCGCTCGACGAGCTGCGTGTAGCGCGCGAGGTCTCGTCGCTGGCCGACTTCGGGATGGACACGATCTCGTTGGCCGGCACGCTGCCGCAGAAGCTCGCCGCGATCCGCGGCGCCGGCTTCTCGCAGGTGATGCTGATGGCGCGCGACCTGGTCGGCCACGCCGGCGGGCTGGACGATGCGATCGCGGTCGTCAAGAACAGCGGCTTGCGCGTGACCGGCTTCCAGGTGCTGCGCGACTTCGAGGGGCTGTCGGGTCATCTGCACGACTACAAGATCGACGTCGCCAAGTCCATGCTCGAGATGTGCCATGCGGTGGGCGCGAAGGTGCTGCTGGTCTGCTCGTCGACCTCGACCCACGCGACGAACGATCCGGCGGCGCTCGCGCGCGACCTGCGCAAGCTCGCGATGCTCGCGCTGCCGCTGGGCATACGCATCGCGTACGAAGGGCTGTCGTGGGGCCGGCACATCAGCGAATTCACGGCCGCCTGGGACATCGTCTTGCGTGCCGATGCGCCCAACCTCGGGATCGGCATCGACTCGTTCCACACGTTCGCGACCCAGACCTCGCTGGACGATCTCGAGCTGCTCGACCCGGACAAGATCTTCCTCGTGCAGCTCGCCGACTTCATGTGGAACGAGATCAAGTCGGTCCAGGAGCGCATCGAGACCGCGCGCCACTTCCGCGTCTTCCCCGGCGAAGGCGTGCACAGCGCGGCGCTGGCCGAACTCGTGCTGCGGCTCGACGCGCTGGGTTACCGCGGCGACTACAGCTTCGAGGTCTTCAACGACGACTACCAGCAGATGCCGCTGCCCACCGTCGCGCAACGCGCGCGCCGCTCGGCGCTGTGGCTGGGCGACGAGGTGCTGCGCCGCTCGGCGCCGCTGCCCGGGCGCATGCGGCTGCGGCGCGGCTGAACCCAGCGGCGGTCCCCTGCGATGTGACAAGATCGCGCCCTGAAATCCACACGAAGCTCATCGCCGCATGCCCCACAAGATCCTGCTGCTGAACGGCCCGAACCTGAACCTGCTCGGCACGCGCGAGCCGCAGGTCTATGGTCACGACACCCTGGCCGATGTCGAGAGCCGTGCCGTCGCGCTCGGCGCGGCGCGCGGCGTCACGGTCGAGTGCTTCCAGAGCAACCACGAAGGCGCTTTGATCGACCGCATTCACGCGGCGCGTCTGGACGGCACCGGCTTCATCGTGATCAACCCGGGCGGGCTGACGCACACCAGCGTCGCGCTGCGCGATGCGTTCGCGGGCGTCGCGATCCCGTTCATCGAGATCCACGTCTCCAACGTGCACAAGCGCGAGGCGTTCCGGCACCACTCGTTCCTCTCGGAGATTGCGGCCGGCGTGATCGTCGGTTTCGGCGTGGCCGGCTACACGATGGCGCTGAACGCGGCGATGGACCGGCTCGCGCCGGGCTGACGGCGATTCAGACGCGCGCCGGCGGCTAAGCGATCAGCACGGCGCCGAGATTGCGCGCGCCGTCGCCGAGCACCGGCAGGAAACGCCGCCGCATCTCGTCCAGCGACACGCGCGCGGCATGCGTGCTGACGTTCATCGCCGCGACCACGCTGCCGCGCGCGTCGCGCACCGGCACCGCGATCGAACGCAGGCCGACCTCGAGCTCCTGGTCGAGCAGCGCATGCCCCGCGTCGCGCACGGCCTTCAGCAGCTTGCGCAGCTTGGTCGCGCTGGTGACCGTGCGGTCCGTGCGCGCGACCAGCGCCACGCGTGCGAGATACGCCTCGAGAGCGTCCGGCGGCAACTGTGCGAGCAGCACCTGGCCCATCGAAGTGCAATACGCCGGCAGCCGCGTGCCGACCAGCAGGTTGATCGACATGATGCGTGTTTCGGCGGATCGGCAGATGTAGACGATGTCGTCGCCGTCGAGCACCGCCACCGAACTCGACTCGCGCAGCGTCTCGCTGACCTGGTCGAGGTACGGTTGCGCGACGACGGCCAGCGGCGTCGACGACAGGAACGCCTGGCCCAACGTCAGCACCAGCGGCTTCAGCGAGAAGCGCTTGTCGTCCTCGCCCACGTAGCCGAGCTTGTGCAGCGTGTACAGGCAGCGCCGCACCGCGGCGCGCGACAGGCCGGTGGTCTGCGCGACCTGCGAGATCGTCAGGTGGTGCCGGTGCTCGGAGAACGCACGGATGACCTGCAGCCCGCGTTCCAGCGAGGTCATGAAGTTCGGGTCGCCGGCGTGGCTGTCGGTCTCGCGCATGGGGTGCGATCCATTTCGGTTGGTGTTCGATTATCGAACAGTTATTCGATTATCGCCCTTGACCCCACCCGACCCTGCGCCTATCGTTCCAGCACATCGGCGGGCCACCGCCGGACAATCAAACCCGAGACAACCCCGGAAGGACTGGATCGTGATCGACAAGATCGTCCCCAGCGTCGAAGCGGCGCTGGCCGGCATCGCCGACGGCGCCACCGTGATGATCGGCGGCTTCGGCACCGCCGGCCAGCCGGCCGAGCTGATCGACGCGCTGATCGCGCAAGGCGCGCGCGACCTCACGGTCGTCAACAACAACGCCGGGAACGGCGAGACCGGCCTCGCGGCGCTGCTGAAGACCGGCCGCGTGCGCAAGATCATCTGCTCGTTCCCGCGCCAGACCGACTCGCAGGTGTTCGACGCGCTGTACCGCGCGGGCCAGATCGAGCTCGAGCTGGTGCCGCAGGGCAACCTGGCCGAGCGCATCCGCGCGGCCGGTGCCGGCATCGGCGCGTTCTTCACGCCCACCGCCTATGGCACGCCGCTGGCCGAGGGCAAGGAGGTGCGCGAGATCGGCGGGCGCATGCAGGTGCTCGAGTACCCGATCCATGCCGATGTCGCGCTGATCAAGGCCGAGCGCGGCGACCGCTGGGGCAACCTGACCTATCGCAAGACCGCGCGCAATTTCGGCCCGATCATGGCGGCGGCGGCGAAACTGACGATTGCTTCGGTGCACGAGATCATGCCGTTGGGCGAGCTGGACCCGGAGGCCGTCGTGACCCCCGGTCTGTATGTGCAGCGTGTCGTGAAGGTGCCGCGATGATCAAGAAACTCGACCGCAACCAGATGGCCGCACGTGTCGCGCGCGACATTCCCGAAGGCGCCGTCGTCAACCTCGGCATCGGCTTGCCGACGCTGGTCGCGAACCACCTGCCGGCCGGCCGCGAGGTGCTGCTGCACACCGAGAACGGCGCGCTGGGCATGGGCCCCGCGCCGGCGCCCGGCCAGGAGGACTGGGACCTGATCAACGCCGGCAAGCAGCCGGTCACGCTGCTGGCAGGCGGTTCGTACTTCCACCATGCCGACAGCTTCGCGATGATGCGCGGCGGCCACCTGGACTTCTGCGTGCTCGGCGCGTTCCAGGTCAGCGTGCAGGGCGACCTCGCGAACTGGCACACCGGCGCGCCCGATGCGATCCCCGCGGTCGGCGGCGCGATGGACCTCGCGATCGGCGCGAAGAAGACCTTCGTGATGATGGAGCACCTGACCAAGGGCGGCGAGAGCAAGATCGTGCCGGCCTGCACCTATCCGCTGACCGGCGTCGGCTGCGTCAGCCGCATCTACACCGACCTCGCGACGATCGACATCACGCCCGAAGGGCTGAAGGTGGTCGACATGGTCGAAGGGCTGGAGCTGGCCGAGCTGGTGCGCCTGTCGGGCGTGCCGATGACGCTGGCCTGAAGATCATCATCAGGCACCCCACAACACGAGAGAGACATCGCCATGAACCACGCTTTCATCGTCGACGCGATCCGCACCCCGTTCGGCCGCTACGGCGGCGCGTTGAGCTCGGTGCGCGCCGATGACCTCGGTGCGATCCCGATCAAGGCGCTGATCGCGCGCAACCCGAAGGTCGACTGGGCGGCGATTGGCGATGTGCTGTACGGCTGCGCGAACCAGGCCGGCGAAGACAACCGCAACGTCGCGCGCATGAGCGCGCTGCTCGCCGGCTTGCCGGTGGACGTGCCGGGCGCCACGATCAACCGTCTGTGCGGCTCGGGGCTCGATGCCGTGGGCAGCGCGGCGCGCGCGATCCGCAGTGGCGAGGCCGGCTTGATGATCGCCGGCGGCGTCGAGAGCATGAGCCGTGCGCCGTTCGTGATGCCCAAGGCTGAGACCGCGTTCTCGCGAGCGAATGCGGTCTACGACACGACGATAGGTTGGCGCTTCGTCAACAAGCTGATGAAGGAGCAGTACGGCGTCGACTCGATGCCCGAGACGGCCGAGAACGTCGCGGTCGACTTCAAGATCGAGCGCGAGGCGCAGGACCGCATGGCGCTCGCGTCGCAGTTGAAAGCCGTCGCAGCGCAGCGCAGCGGCTTCTTCGACGCCGAAATCACGCCGGTGACGATTCCGCAGAAGAAGGGCGATGCCATCGTCGTCGCGAAAGACGAACACCCGCGCGAGACCTCGCTCGAAGCCCTCGCGAAGCTCAAGGGCGTGGTCAAGCCCGACGGCACCGTGACCGCGGGCAACGCCTCCGGCGTCAATGACGGCGCCTGCGCGCTGCTGCTGGCCGACGAGGCCAGCGCCGCGAAGTACGGGCTCACGCCGAAGGCGCGCGTGCTGGGCATGGCGACCGCCGGCGTGCCGCCGCGCATCATGGGCTTCGGCCCGGCGCCGGCGGTGCGCAAGGTGCTGGCGCTCACAGGGTTGAAACTCGAGCAGATCGACGTGATCGAACTGAACGAAGCATTCGCCGCCCAAGGTTTGGCAGTGCTTCGCGACCTCGGCATGGCCGACGACGACCCGCGCGTCAACCCGAACGGCGGCGCGATCGCGCTCGGCCATCCGCTGGGCGCGAGCGGTGCACGTTTGGCCACGACGGCCGTCAACCAGCTGCACAAGAGCAAGGGCCGTTATGCGCTGTGCACGATGTGCATCGGCGTCGGCCAAGGCATCGCGGTCGTGCTCGAGCGGGTCTGACCCGGCGCGTCCAGCCTCCGCTGACCTCTGCAAACATCTGTAAAGCTGGCGCACTGCGTCAGCCGGCGCGGGGTCGAAACAGTTAGATGAACATGACGATTCGTTCATCGAAGGAGGCTGTCATGTCCACAACGCTGCCGTCCGCCGTGAAGCTGGCTGCCGTGGCCGCGGTTTCGGCACTGGTGTTGTCCGGCTGCGTGGTCGCGCCGTATCCGCAGCGCGTCTACGCGCAACCCGTACCGGCCGGTCCGGCGCCCGGGCCGTACTACAACCAGGACGTGGTCGTCGTCGACGCGCCGCCGCCCGCGCCTTATGTCGAAGTCGTTCCGGCGATTCCGTACCCCGGTGCCATCTGGATCGGCGGCTACTGGGGCTGGTCGGGCGGCCGTCACAACTGGGTGCCGGGCCGTTGGGAAGCGCCGCGCCCCGGCTACAGCTATCGTGCGCACGCCTGGGTGAACGACGGCGGTCGCTGGCACCTGCGCGCTGGCGGCTGGGTGCGCCCCTGACGACGAGCGGTCCGCCGCTCTCGTGAGTCGAGCCGCCGGCGCGCGCCGCGCTCAGCGGCTCGCCGGCGTGCACAAGCTCCACAAAGCGGCCAGCGCCAGCTGCGCATCGGCCGCGCGATAACCGGCCCAAGCCAGCGCGGTCGCGGCGATAACGCCAGCGGCCCACGCGGCGCGGATCAGCCGCCGCCGACGTCGAGTGCGCGCAGGCGGCCTGCGCACGTCCTGCACGGTCATGCCGCCGCTACCCCGAGCTGCCGCTCGATCGAACGGTCGCGGATCGGCAGATTCAACAGCACCGACGCGACGCCCAGCGCAATCGAGATCGTCCACATCCACGCGTACGAATGCGTCGCGTCGTAGACGCTGCCGCCCAGCCACGCACCGAAGAAGCCGCCGAGCTGGTGGCCGACGAACACCAGGCCGAACAAGGTGCCGAGGTAGCGCACGCCGAAGATCTGCGCGAGCACGCCGCTGGTCAACGGGACGGTGCCCAGCCAGGTCGCACCCATCACGAGCGCGAACAGGTACAGGCTGGTGGCGCTCAGCGGCAGCATCACGAAGGCGAGCATCGCGAGCGTACGGACCGCGTACAGCACCGCGAGCAGGTACTTGCGACGGTACAGATCACCGAGCCGGCCGCAGACGAAGGTGCCGATCGCATTGGCCAGCGCGATCAACGCGATCGCGGTGATACCGGCACTGGCCGGCAACCCCGCGTCGCGCACGTAAGCCGGCAGATGCACGCCGAGAAACGCGAGCTGGAAGCCGCAGCTCGTGAAGCCCAGGTTCAGCAGCCAGAAGCCGCTGTGTCCTAGCGCCGCGCGCACCGCCGGCCCGGCCGATGTGGTGGGCGATGCACTCGCTCCCGATGCCGTGGCGTTCGGCGCGCGATCGTCGACGATGCGCGCCGCGAACGCGCAGGCCAGCGCGAACGCCGCCAGGCCCTGCAGCGCGTGTGGCCAGCCGATCCGCGAGATGCCCCACTGTGCCGCCGGCACGAGCAGGAACTGCACGAAGCCGCCGATGCCGCCGGCCAATCCCTGCGCGAGGCCGCGCCGCTGCGCCGGCACGATGCGCGCGAGGCCCCCATAGACCGTCGCGAAGGTCGTGGCCGACAGCGCCGCGCCGGTCACGACGCCGACGCCGAACGCGAGCACGCCCGACGACGGTGCCAGCGATTCGATGATCAGCCCTGCGGCGTAGAACAGGCAGCCGGTCGCGATCACGCGGGCGGTGCCGTAGCGGTCGGCGACCCAGCCGGTCAGTGGCTGCATCAATCCCCAAACCAGCGTCTGCAAGCCGGCGGCGAACGCGAACGACTCGCGGCCCCAACCGGTGTCGGCCAGCATCGGCAGCATGAACAGGCCTTGTACGTGACGCGTGCCGAGCGCCATGCCGAGCACGGCACCGGCACAGGCCAGCAGCAGCCAGCCGTCGACCCTGCGGCGCTCGGATGAGGCGGGCATGGCGGTGGAGGAGGGGGAAGGAGCGGGTGCGGTCATGCGGGGTCGTCCATCGAAGCGGGAGCAGGGTTGTCGGTCTCGCGCGTGAAGCGGGCGGTCCCGGCCGGCAAGCCCGACAGGACCACCTTGCAATCCGGCGGCAGGCACAGGCGTTGGCCGACGGCCAGCACCTCGTCGCGCAGCTCGCGCTCGCGGGTCAGCCAGATCCGCCCCGCCGTGGCCTCGACGACGAACGGGCGCCGGCTGACGACCTCGAGCAGCACCGTGCGGGTCACGACCAGCGCCTGGATGTCGGCCGAAGAAAGATGAATCGATCTCAACACTTGCATGCCCGGATTGGGCGTTATCTGCTATGGCGGCACAATCGAGATCTCCTCGCTGAGCATTGAGGAAAACTCGTGTCTGAAACGCCCTCGCAAGCCCCGCCGCCGCTCAATGCCCTGCGTGCCTTCGAAGCGGCCGCGCGGCATTCGAACTTCGCGCGCGCCGCGCTCGAGCTGAACGTGACGACCGGAGCGCTGAGCCACCAGATCCGCGGGCTCGAAGCGCTGCTGGGCGTGCAGCTGTTCGAGCGGCTGGCGCGCGGCGTCGCGCTGACGCCGCCGGGCCGCGTGCTCTATCCGGGCCTCGCGAGCGGCTTCGGGCAGATCCGCGAGGCGGTCGCGGCGCTGCGGGCGAGTGCCAGCAGCAACGTGCTGGTGGTCAGCACACCGCCCGGCTTCACGTCGAAGTGGCTGGCGCCGCGGCTGTACCGCTTCGCGCACGAACATCCGGAGGTCGAGCTGCGTGTCGCGTCGTCGGCCGCGTATGCGAACTTCGCGAACGATGGCGTGGACGTCGCGGTGCGCAGCATCCCGCAAGGCGGGCGCGCGAACGCCACGCTCGCGAGCGAGAAGCTGACCGACGACTGGATGATCGCGGTCTGCAGCCCCGCACTGCTCGCGAAGGTGAGTGGTCCGCAGGGCCGCGCGGCCTCACGCGAGTCGCTGCGCAGGATCATGGCCACGCTGCCGCTGATCCACGACGACCAACTCGCCGGCCGCCCCGAGGTGCCGACCTGGGCCGACTGGTTCCGCACCGCAGGCCTGGCTGCGCCCGACCTGCGGCGCGGGCTGCGTTTCTCGAGCGCCGACCACGCGATCGAAGCGGCCGTGCAAGGGGCGGGGCTGCTGCTGACCCACGCGCTGCTGGCCCACGACGAGCTCGCGAGCGGCCGGCTCGCGATGCCGCTGAGCGTGGTGCTGCCGGGCGGGCGCACCTACTACTTGGTCCGACCCAAGGCGCCGCCGCGGCCTGCGCTGGAGGCTTTTCGTGTGTGGTTGAAGCGCGAGATGGCGGCGACCCGTGGCGCCGGCGTCACGCAGCGCG
>DATEFR010000158.1:0-4526 GCA_035280545.1 Burkholderiaceae bacterium
ACGCCGCCGCCTGGCTGATGGATGGGCGTGCCATCGGGCCAGATCAATTGACGGCTGTCAGTGGTGGTACAGGCCGCCACGACGAACACGACCGCGAGATGAATCAGTCGTTGCCGCATGTCCCCTCCTCGATGCGCACGAACCGCGCGCAGCCCCGGAACGCCCGCCATCATGCCGCCGGCGACCCTCGCTGTCATCGACAAGGCGAGGGAATCCGCGCCTCAGGCCGCCAGGTACTCGGGGTGCCGCGCGACGATCTGGTCGATCTTCTGCAGCGTGCCGGACAGGTGATCGCGCAACGCCTGCGTCGCCGCGTCTACATCGCCCCGCTCGATCGCATCGATCACCTTGCGGTGGTCCCGCACCACCGCCCTGGTTTTCCCGGTCGACGGAAGATCGAGCCGACGCAGGCGGTCGACGTGGCCGCTCCTGCGCCGCACCAGGTCGAACAGGTCCGACACGCCGGCGGCTTCGTACATCAGGCGATGGAACGCCTGGTCGGCGACGATGAACTCGGCATAGGCTTCGCGGGCCTGCAGCGCCGTCTGCAACTCGATCTGGGCGCGCAGCCGGGCCACCAGGGGCGCGCTCGGGCTTGCCGCCAGCGTGCGCACCACTTCCAGCTCGATGGACAGCCGCAGGAAGTGCGCCTGCCGCGCCGACGCGACGTCGATGCGGCTCACCACCGTCGCGTGCTGCGGGAAGATGTCCACCAGCCCTTCCTCGCTCAGCTTGAGCAAGGCATCCCGGATGGGTGTCTGGCTGACGCCGAACCAGGCCGTGAGATCGGCTCGCGACAGGACCGAGCCCGGCACCAGCTCCAGCGAGACGATCATCTCGCGCAGCCGTTCGAAGACCTGCGGCGCGGCCTGGCGCGAGCGATCCAGGCGCAACGCGCGGCGCGGGCTGGTTGTCGGCAGGGCCAGGGACATATGGCCCCGATTCTAGCGGGGACGCGGGCATTGACGCACTAATGTATTAGTGCTTCAATGCCTCGCACACACAGGCACGCCCGGCCTCGAGGCGGCCCTACGCCGCACCGGAGACAAACCCATGCATCGTCGAACCTTCCTGACCATCGCGGCCGCGCCCTGCGCTTCGGCATTCGCCCTGGCCGCGAGCGCACAAGCGCCCGCCTGGCCGGAGGCCAAGCCCATCACCTACGTGGTCCCGTTCACCGCCGGCGGTTCGACCGACGTCGTGGGCCGCGCGCTGGCCGAAAAACTTCAGGTCGCGTTGAAGCAGACCATCGTGGTCGACAACAAACCCGGCCAAGGCGGTGCCATCGGCGCTGCATTCGTCGCCAAGGCCCCGCCGGACGGCTACACCTTGTTCGGCGGCACGATCAGCACGCACGCGATCAACGCCACCCTGTACAAGCACCTCAGCTACGACCCGGTGAAGGACTTCGAGCCGATCGCGCTCGTCGCCACGCTGCCCAACGTGCTCCTGGTGGACCCGAACCTGGGCGTCAATTCGGTGGCCGAGCTGATCGCGCTGCTGAAGAAGGACGAGAAGCGCCGCACCTTCGCCTCCTCCGGCGCGGGTACCTCGACGCATCTGGCGGGCGAGCTGTTCGCCGAGCTGATCGGCGTGCCGCTGTCGCATGTGCCGTACAAGGGCACGCCGCCGGCGATGGTCGACGTGTCGTCCGGCCAGGTGACGTTCATGTTCGACCAGATGACGGCGGCGCTGCCGCTGCTGCAAGCGGGCAAGCTCAAGCTGCTGGCGGTGACCACCGGCAAGCGCATCCCGCTGGCGCCGAACGCCCCGACGATGATCGAGGCCGGCGTGCCGGGGTTCGAGATGTCGTCCTGGCAAGCGGTGTACGCCCCCAAGGGCACGCCCAAGGCCATCGTCGAACGCCTGCACGCCGAGATCGCGAAGGCGCTGAAGGCGCCCGACGTGCAGGCCAAGCTCGGCGGCCAGCTCGGGATGGAGCTGGTCGGCGGCACGCCGGCCGAACTGGCCGCGCTGATGGCCAAAGAGATTCCGCGCTGGGGCGCGCTCGTCAAGAAATCCGGCGCCACGGCCAACTGAACCGCACGCAACCGCCATGACAAGAGACATCCGGATCACCGACGTGCGCGTCACGCCCATCGCGTTTCGCGACGGACCGCTGCTGAATGCCGCCGGCATCCACGAGCCGTGGGCGCTGCGCGCGATCGTCGAGCTGGAAACGAGCGACGGCCGGGTCGGCCTCTCGGAAACCTACGGCGACGAGCCGATGCTGCGCGTGCTGGACCAGGCACGCGCGCTGGCGCTCGGCCTCTCGCCGTTCGACCTCAACCGCATGGAAGAGCGCGTGCGCGCCGCGATCCGGCCGGCCGCGGGCGCTGTCGAGTTCGAGCTCGCGCCGGGATCGCATGCCGCGAAGAACGCCGCCAAGGTGACGAGCACCTTCGAAGTCGCGATGCTGGACCTGCAAGGCCAGATCCTCGGCGCGCCCGTGGTGGACCTGCTCGGCGGCGCGGTGCGCGATGCCGTTCCCTACAGCGCGTACCTGTTCTTCAAGTACGCCCAGCACATCGCCCAGCCGTACCCGCCGGACGCCTGGGGCGAAGGCATCAGCCCGCAGCAGATCGTGGCGCAGGCGCGCGCCATGATCGAGCAGTACGGCTTTCGCAGCATCAAGCTGAAGGGCGGCGTGTTCGAGCCGGCGCACGAGATCGCCTGCATGCGCGCGCTGCACGAGGCCTTCCCCGGCCTGCCGTTGCGGCTGGACCCGAACGCGAACTGGACGCTGGAGACCAGCATCGCCGCGGCCCGCGAGCTGGACGACCTGCTCGAGTACTACGAGGACCCGACGCCCGGCCTCGCCGGCATGGCCGAGCTGGCACGGCACACGCGCCTGCCGCTGGCCACCAACATGGTGATCACGACGCTGGACGACTTCCGCAAGGGCGCGAGCACGGGCGCGGTCAAGGTGCTGCTCTCCGACCACCACTACTGGGGCGGGCTGCGCATCACGCAGACGCTGGCGCGCATGTGCGCCTTGTGGGATCTGGGCATGTCCATGCATTCGAACTCGCACCTGGGCATCAGCCTGATGGCGATGACGCACGTGGCCGCGAGCATCCCGAACCTGACCTATGCCTGCGACACGCACTACCCGTGGCAAGAGGAAGAAGTGATCAAGGGCGGGCGCATCCGGTTCGACGGCGGCTCGGTGCACGTGCCGCGGACGCCCGGCCTCGGCGTCGAGCTCGATCGCGAACGGCTCGCGGAACTGCACGAGCAATACCATCGCTGCGGCGTCCGCAACCGCGACGACCTGCGACAGATGCGCAAGTACGACCCGGCATTCACCGGCAAGAACCCCCGGTTCTGACACCCCCGGTTCTGACACGTTCGCGAGACGCCGTCCTACCGCCGCGCGGCGCGGGACGCGGCATGCTAGTCCAGTGAAGCTCAGGGCCGCCGATCTGCCGTCGTCGCTCTTGCGACTGGCGGCGTTCGCGTGGCGCACGCTGAAGGCGTTTCGCGCGAACCAGGGCCTCTTGCTGGCCGGCGCGGTGGCGTACTACGCGCTGCTGTCCATCGTGCCGCTGCTGATCATCACGGTGATCGCCCTGTCGCACGTGGTCGACCAGGCCGAGCTGCTGCAGACGGTGGGGCGATACCTCGAGTGGCTGATTCCCGGCCAGTCCAAGGCCATCGTGGCCGAGCTAGCGCGCTTCCTGGCCAACCGGGGGGTGATCGGCTGGCTGCTGCTGGGCACCATGGTGTTCTTCAGTTCGCTGGCCTTCACCGTGCTCGAGAACGCGATGTCGGTGATCTTCCACCACCGGGTGGCGATCCGGCGGCGGCACTTCATGGTCTCGGCCCTCATGCCGTACGGCTACATCCTCTGCCTGGGGCTGCTGGTGGTCACGCTGGTGGCCGGCAGCCTGCAGGCCATGGGCCAGGAGGAGCTGCAGTTCCTCGGCCGGGGCTGGTCCATGCGCGGACTGTCCGGCCTGCTGCTCTACCTGATCGGCTTTGTCGGCGAGGTGTTCGTGGTCGCCTCGATCTACATGGTGATGCCGGTCGGCCGCCTGTCCTGGCGGCGGGCGCTGCTGGGGGCGGTGGTGGCGGCGGTGCTGTGGGAGGTCTCGCGCCACGTGCTGGTCTGGTACTTCGCGACGCTGTCGCAGATAGGCGCTGCCTACGGCTCGCTGACCACGGCCATCGCCGTGCTGCTCAGCCTGGAGATAGGCGCCACGCTGCTGCTCTTCGGGGCGCAGGTGATCGCGGAATACGAACGGATGGGCGCCGAGCGGCGGGAGGGCGCGCCCAAGCCTTTCAAGACCCGCTGATCAGCGGGTGGCCTGCTCCAGCGCCTTCACCAGCTCGTCGATGTCCACGGGCTTGACGAAGTGGTGGTCGAAGCCGGCCCGGCGGGTGTTCTCGCGGTCCTCCTCCTGGCCCCATCCGCTCAGGGCGACCAGCAGCACGCGCTCGCCCCAGCCCGGCTGGGCGCGCAGCCGGCTCGCCACCTCGAGCCCGCTCAGCTTGGGCAGGCCGAGGTCGAGCACGATGGCATC
>DATEFR010000159.1:0-2393 GCA_035280545.1 Burkholderiaceae bacterium
GGTGTGCTGATGAGGCAGTCGAACGATCTTTTTCACCGCAGAGGCGCAGAGGACGCAGAGTCACGCAGAGAAGTGCAGGCTCTTGCTGTTGGCGCGCCGCGCCACCCGTTCGCCCTGAGGTATCGAAGGGCCCGCTCAGGCCGCGCGAGGGCTTCCTTCGATACCTCAGGATTGATCGGACCTCAGCCCGAACGGATATCGGGACACGCACGGAGGGTCAGCCCCCGACTCTGCGCACCTCTGCGCCCTCCGCGCCTCCGCGGTGAAACCCGCCCTACGAGGGATCACCAGCCGTCGAAGACCACGGAGCAACATTCATGAATGCCGCTGCCTGGCTCCAGGTGCTGGCGAGCGGGCTGCTGATGGGGCTGGTGTACGGCCTCGTCGCGGTCGGCCTCTCGCTGATCTTCGGATTGATGGACGTCGTGAACTTCGCGCACGGCGAGTTCCTGATGCTCGCGATGTACGCGGCGTTCGGCTTCTTCGCGTTCGCGCACCTCGACCCGGTGATCGCGCTGCCGCTGGTGGCGGCCGTGATGTTCGGCGTGGGCGCGCTCGCGTATGCCGGCGTCGTGCGGCATGCGCTGCGCTTCAAGGCGAACACCGGCATGGTCCAGATCTTCGCGACCTTCGGGCTTGCGACCTTGATCCAGGGCGCCGCGCAGTACCTCTTCTCGCCCGACTACCGCAGCATCAAGGGCGGTTGGCTCGAAGGCCACACGCTGAACCTCGGCGGCGTGTTCCTGCCGTCGGCGCAGGTCTACGCGGCGGTCGTCGCGCTGATCGCGTTCGGTGCGCTGTACCTCTTGATGACGCGCACCGACTTCGGCCGCGCGCTCGAGGCGACGCGCGAGGACAAGGGCGCGGTCGCGCTGGTCGGCATCGACAGCAACCGCGTGTTCACGCTGGGTTGGGGCCTGGGCGCGGCGCTCGTCGGCGTGGCCGGCGCGGTGCTCGCGACCTTCTACTACATCCACCCGCAGGTCGGCGCGAGCTTCGCGCTGATCGCGTATGTGACGGTGGCGCTCGGGGGCTTCGGCAGCGTGTTCGGCGCGCTCGCGGCTGGCGTCATCGTCGGCGTCGTCGAGGCCGGCACGGCGGCGCTGCTGCCGCCCGCGCTGAAGGCGCTGGGCGTCTACCTGCTCTACCTCGCGGTGCTGTTCCTGCGCCCGCAAGGCCTGTTCGGAAAACTGTGATGGAACAGACCGGCTCGATGCCCTCTTCTTCTGCCGTGCCGACCCTCGCCGCGGGTGCGGCTGCACCACGCGACGCGTTCGCGGCGGCGCGCCGCCGCCAGCTCGTGCAGGGTGCGGTCGTGCTGGTGCTGATCGCGCTGCTGCCGCTGGTCGTCACGAACGCGTACCTGCGCAACGTGCTGGTGCTGACGCTGCTGTTCGCGGCGCTCGCGCAGAGCTGGAACATCCTCGGCGGCTACTGCGGCCAGGTCTCGCTCGGGCATGCGCTGTACTTCGGCGTCGGCGCGTATGCGGCGAGCAAGCTGTTCGTAGCCCACGGCATCGTCGTGTGGTTCGGCATGCTCGCCGGCGGGGCGCTCGCGGCGCTGCTCGCGCTGATCGTCGGCTACGCCTGCTTCCGGCTCAAGGGCCACTACTTCTCGATCGCGACCATCCTGTTCGCCGAGATCGGCCTGACCCTGATGCACAACTGGGACTACGTCGGCGCCGCCACCGGCATCCAGTGGCCGTTCGGCGCCGACAGCTGGTGGACGCTGCAGTTCGCGCGCGACAAGACGCCGTACATCTACGTCGCGCTCGGCCTCGCGAGCATCGTCTGGCTGGTGACCTGGTGGATCGAGGATTCGCGCTGGGGCTACTGGTGGCGCGCCGTGAAGGACAACCCCGAGGCCGCGCAGAGCCTGGGCGTCACGGTGTTCCGCTCGAAGATGGCGGCAGCGGCACTGTCGGCGTTCTTCACGGCGGCGGCCGGCGGCTTCTATGCCGCGTTCGTCGCGTACGTCGACCCGGACAGCGTGATGCACTTCCGCTTCTCGCTCTTGATGGCGCTGCCGGTCGTGCTGGGCGGCATCGGCACGCTGTGGGGGCCGGTGCTGGGCGCGGCGCTGCTGATCCCGCTGACCGAGTTCTCGCGCAGCTACCTGGGCGGCGGCGGCAACGGCGTCGACCTGATGATCTACGGCGCGCTGGTGATGGGCGTCGCGCTGATCAAGCCCGAGGGCCTGGTACGGCTGTTCGCGTCGAAGAAGAAGCGTGGAGGTGCCGCATGAGCGCGCTCGTCGAGGTGAGGAACCTGACCCGCCGCTTCGGCGGCCTGGTCGCGAACAACGACATCAGCATCGACATCCGACAAGGCGAGATCCTCGGCCTGATCGGTCCGAACGGCGCCGGCAAGTCGACGCTGTTCAACCAGATCGC
>DATEFR010000160.1:0-4691 GCA_035280545.1 Burkholderiaceae bacterium
TGCTCGCGCTCGTAGCGCAGGTACATCAGCGACGCATTGCGTCTGTGCACCGTGTCGTACTGGTCCCAGGAGGCAAAGTCGGGCAGGGCCGTCGCGTCCGGCACTTCGCTCAGCGGCGCGCCGGCGGCCAGCAGCGCACGCGCGCGCGTCGCGAGTTGCTCGAGGTAGCGCTCGACCTCGGCGATCATGCGCTTCGAGCCGGCCGGTCCGTGGCCCGGCACGATCGTCTCGACGGGCAGGGCCTGCAGCGAGCGCAAGGCCTCGCGCCAGCGCGGCAGGTCGCTGTCGATGATGTCGGGGATGCGCTTCGCGTCCAGCAGTCCGCCGGCGAACAAGGTGCGGGTGCGCGGGTCGTACACGGCGATGTCGCCCGGCCCGCTGGAGTGGCCATAGTGCAGCACCTGGACCGGCCGGCCGATCAGCGCCGCGGCGTCGACTTCCAGCGGGTCGACGAACGCGCGGTCGGGCACGAACAGCGCCGTGCCGCGCATGGCCTCTTCGCCGAGCGCGGTGCGCAGGTTCTGCAGGCAGGTCGCACAGCGCGAGGCCATCAGCTTCGCGGCGTCCTGCTGCATCGCGATCGCAATGCCTTGCTCGCGAAACGCCGCACCGCCGAACAGGAACTCCTGCCGCGCGTGCGTGATCAGGACCAGCCGCACCGGCTGGTCGGTCACGCTGCGGATCGCGGCCAGCAGCGCCTGACCGTGCAGGGACGAGGTGCCGGTGTCGATCGCGAGCACGCCGGTACGCCCGACGATGAAGCCGGCGTTGCCGACGCGCCCGAGATTGCGGCTGTCCGGCTCGCCGCCGCTGCCGGGCACCATGTAGACGCCGGCCGCGATCTCCACAGGCGCGACCACCGGCGGCTCGGCCGCATGCGCCGCCAGCGCGACGCAGGCCGCGAGCAGGCAGGTGGCCAGCCAGCGGGGTGTCGCGCGCGGACGTCTGCGCATGGAGGACGCTACTGGTTCTCTACCAGCTTCTTGAGGTTTGCGAGGCCGCTCTGGTAGACCGCGGTGACCGCCTTGACCGCGGCCTCGTCGTTCCGGTCGGGCGGCGGATCGTTGTTCGGGTAGCCGCGGTAGAACGCGCCGCGCCACTCGACGACCGCGCCGGTGCCGTCGCTGCTGACGCTGATCGTCGACGTGTAGTTGGTGACCGGCAGTGCGCCGCCGTCCTTCGCGCGATAGCTGTAGCGCATCGCGGCATCGTCGTAGCGCTCCAGCGTCTCGACCAGCGTGCCGCCGCCCTTGAGGCTCACCTGGCGCACCGAGCCTTCGCTGTTGCCCTTGTCGGCCGGGCTCGCCTCGACGGCCGGGTGCCAGTTCTTCAGCGCGTCGAAGTTCTTGATCGCCGCCCACACGGTCGCCGCCGGCGCGGCGATCCTGACCGTCTCGACGATCTTCTGGCGCGTCGGGCCATGCGCGTCGGCAGGTGCCGCGACAGTGGCGACTAGCACGGCCAGCGCGAGCGCGGCGGGTTGCAGCCATCGAGCGGAAAAGCGTGGATGCACGGGAGAGTCTCCTTGGTGTGATGATGAGTTCGGATCAGGGCGATGAAGAAGGCGATGAAACGGGCGCACCGATGAACGCGCCGAACCCGCGGCTGTTCTTGCCGGTTGCGATGCGCGCGAGCGTGCGGCCGCTCTGGGCATCGAGCACGCTGACGGCGTCGTCCATCCAGTTGACGACGTAGACACGGTCGCCGAAGGCGGCGATGCCCTCCGGGTAGCCGAAGCCGTCCAGCGTGCGCAGCACCGTCAGGCGCTCCGCGTCGACGACGCTGACACTGTCGTCGTGCTGGTTGGTGACGTACAGCAGCGCCCCGTCGCGCGCCAGCGCCGCGCCGTACGGCGCCTTGCCGACCTTGACGGTGCCGATCACGGCGAGGCGGCGCGTGTCGCTCGTGTCGCTGATGTCGATCACCGAGACGTCGTCGCTGAGCACGTTCAGCGCATAGAGGCGCTGGCGCGGCGGGTCGACCAGCAGCGCGAACGGGTGCGTGCCGACCTTCACGCGAGCGCGCACGCGCGAGGAGGCGACGTCGATCGCCGCGACGCTGTCGTCGTCGCGTTCGGCGACATAGACCGTGGCGCCGTTCGCGTCCACCGCGACGCCGGCCGGCGCACGCCCGACCTCGATGGCCGGCAGCGCCGCGCCGCGGGCGGTGTCGTAGACGAGCAGCCGGTTCGCGAACCAGTCGGCCACGTACAGACGCGAGCCGTCGGGCGATGCGTCCATGCCGACCGGGCCGCTGCCGGCCGCAAGCGTCTCGACGACCTGCTGCGTGCGCATGTCGATGACCGAGATGTTCTTGCTGTCGGGGTTGGACACGTAGACCTTGCCGACGCGGCTCGCCGCGACCACACCCGCCGGCGAGCGCCCGACCGGCACCGTGGCGACGACTTTCTGCGACGCGAGGTCGATCACCGAGACATCGTGGCTGCCTTGGTTGGTGATGTAGGCGAACGGCGCGGCGACGCTCGACATCGCAGCGATCATCAGCCACGCGCCGGCCAGCGCGCGGCCGCTCCGGAGCGGCCGGCGCCCACCTCGGGGGGTGGCCGTGCGTACTCGCACGGCCGGGGGCTCCAGCGCTTCAGGCGACGGGGGCGACGTCAAGGCTGCTCTTCCAGGCCATCTGGTTGCTGTCCACCACGTCGACGGTGAGCTGACCCGGGCCGCGCGGCACGAAGTAGAAGCGCAGATTCGGGTTCTCGCTGATCGCGAAGTCCAGGTCCGCCGACAGCACCGACTGGCCGCCGTAGGCGACGTTGACCGTGCGCACGAACCAGCGCGGCGTGAACTGGCGCGTCAGCTGATTCATCGCCAGGCCCGAGTCGTTGGGGTGGCTGATCATCAGCTGGACGAGCGTCGGCTTGTTGATCACGACGTCGCCGTCGACGCGCAGCTTGATCTTGCCCAGCGTGGCCAGCGCGGCCTGCGGGTCCTTGCCCGGCGGTGCCGAGCAGCCGCCCGAGGCCTTGACGAAGCGTGTGCGCATCAGCAGCCGGCCATCGTGGGTCTCGGCGATCGCCCGCACGAAGGTGTACTCGTCCACGCGCACGCGGGTCTCGACCTCGGCCCGGCCGCTTTGCGGCGTGAACGAGAGGATCGCGGCAATCGGCGACGGGTTGTTGTCGATCACGAGATAGAGCTTCTCGACGTAGCTGGAGGCGGTGTGCGGCAGCCGCGCGCGCATCGCGATCGGCACGACGGCGGCGTCCTCCGCGCGCACCGGCGCATCGAGCAGCAGCGCGTCGTCGCCGGCGTTCGCGATCGGCCGGTTCTCGAACAGGCTCGCGCGCACCTTGCGCCAGATCTCGCTCGCGTCGGGGTTGTCGCTGGCCTGGGCAGCAGCACGCGCGCCGCGCGCTCCGCCGATGGCGACCGATGCGATCAGCGCGGCGCCTGCGGCGGTGACCTCGCGTCTGGTCTGGCTGTGTTTCATCGCGGCACCTCAGTCTTCCCACTCCAGCTCGGCATACGCTGCAGTGACGTTGCGGCGGTGAAAGCGCTCGGCGAGCTGCCAGTGCGAGGCCGCCTCGGTGGCGACGCTGGCGACCGCCTGGGACAGCGTCTTGCCGGACTTGAGGGCAGCGCGGGTCTCGCGCAGCAGCGTTTCAAGATACTCCTGTTGCGGCTTCCATGCATCCGGCCCGCCGCTGCGCAGCGGGCCATGTCCGGGCACGATCAGGGCCGCGTCGATCTGCGCGAGCTGCGGCATCGCGCGCAGCCAGCCGCGGAGCTTGCCG
The DNA here is from genome assembly GCA_035280545.1 of Burkholderiaceae bacterium. Taxonomy (GTDB): domain Bacteria; phylum Pseudomonadota; class Gammaproteobacteria; order Burkholderiales; family Burkholderiaceae_C; genus DATCSE01. The sequence goes on from DATEFR010000160.1 coordinate 3,755, forward strand.
TCGACGACCGGAATGTGCTGCACGAACAGCAGGTCCGAGGCGAACAGGGTGCGTGTGCTGCGGTCGTACACGGTCAGGTCGTTGTCGGTGTGCGCCGTCGGCCAGGATTGCGCGACCAGCACCCGGTCGCCCAGGTCGAACTCCTGCGTTCCGTCGACCGCGATCGTCGGGTAGACCACCGCGTCGTGGGTCACCTCGATGCCGAAGTCGCGCGCCAGCGCGCGCAGGTAGTAGGGCTCGCGCGCCGCCATCGCGGCGTTGAACTTCGCGCTGGCGACGAAGCGGGTCTCCGGGCCCGCGAACGCCGCGTTGCCCAGCACGTGATCCGGATGGGCGTGCGTGTCGAACACATAGCAGATCGGCAGATGCGTCGCGCGTTCGACGGCGGCGCGCCAGCGCTGGCCGACTTGCGGCGTGCCACCGGTGTCGATCACGGCCACGCAACGGCTGCCGACGACGAAGCCGAGGTTCGCGACGTCGCCGCCGTTGTCGGGCCCCCAGTCTTCGACCGCGCCGGCGTGCACGTAGACGCCGGGCGCTGCTTCGGTCACGGTCAGCGCGGCCGGATCAGCGCCGGGCTGCGCCGCCGCGCCCGCATGCAGAACGGCAGCGAGCAGCAGCGCGCCGGCGCGTCGGTGCAGCGTGGTCATCGGCATGGTCGTCGGACGCCGCGCGACAGCGACGGTCGCTACTTCGTGTCGTTGATGAAGCAGCCCTTCTTCACCTTGGCCTGCAGCTCGCGGTACTTCTTCAGCTCGGGCTGCAGCATCGCGACGTCGCGGATCGCGCCGCCGCGCTCGCCGCCGATCGACATGCCGTTGCTGATCGTCTGCATCGTCGTGTACTCGTCGTACTTGACCTCGGCGGCGAACGCGTCGATCGCGCACGAGCACTTGTTGACCATCTCGAAGTACGGGCCCGGGTTGGCGCGCATGCA
>DATEFR010000161.1:0-3113 GCA_035280545.1 Burkholderiaceae bacterium
CGGCTCGAAGCGGCCCAGCAGCAGCCCGGTCGCGACCAGCACCAGCAGTGCATCCAGCAGCAGGTGCTGCTGCACGCTGACGCCCAGCTGCGACAGCAGCGCGCCGAACAGCCCGGCGATGAAGAAGCCGGTGCTCCAGAACGCATGCGCGCGGTTCATGATGCGCCGCCCGCCTTGATGCTCGACCCGGTCGGCCTCGAGGTTCACGACGATCTCGACCGCGCCTATCGTCAGCCCGCACGGCAGCAGCAGCACGTACAGCACCCACGGCGCGGCCGCGAACGACGCGATCGCGACGAAAAGCGCCATCAACGGAATCAACGCGAGCAGCGCACGCCTGTGGCCGACACGCTCCAGCCACCGGCCGGCGAAGGTCAGCGAGACCAGCGTGCCGCTGGCGATGCCGATCAGCGCCAGCCCGAGCTGGCCTTCGGTCGCGCCCATGGCCCGCTGCAGCTCGGGCACCCGCGGAAAGATGCCGCCCATCGCGAAGGCATACAGGAAGAACGCGGCGAAGACACGGAAGTGCGGCGGGAGGGCTAGGCCGATGCGGGTCATGGATGGGAGAGATCCGGGGTAGATCGAAAGGCAGAGGAGAGGGAGCACTACCCCCAAGGCCTTGGGCGGCACCCTATCATCGCGTACGAGCCCAAACCCCTATGCCCGACCTGATCGACCTAGTCTTTCGCCACGGCACGCTGCTGGTCTTCACGGCGACGCTGGCCGCGCGCATCGGCGCCCCGGTGCCGGCGGCCCCGGTGCTCGCGGTGGCCGGTGCGGCGGCGATGGTCGCGCAGGCCTCGCTGGTCGAGTTGCTGGCCGTGGCGATCGTCGCGAACCTGCTCGGCGACGGGTTGTGGTTCTGGGCCGGCCGGCGCTACGGCTACCAGGTGCTGAAGCTGCTGTGCCGCATCTCGATGTCGCCCGACTCGTGCGTGCGCCAGAGCGAAGCGTTCATCGGCCGCTGGGGCGGCAGTTCGCTGCTCGCGGCGAAGTTCGTGCCGGGCGTGTCGGTGGTCGCGCCGCCGATGGCCGGCGCGTTGGGCATGTCGATCCTCACCTTCATCGGCTACGAAAGCCTGGCCGCGCTGATCTGGGCCGGGGCGCTGCTGGGCCTCGGCGCGGCATTCAGCGGGCAGATTCGCGACGTGCTCGCGCTGATGTCCACGCTGGGCATCTATGCGCTCGCGGTGCTGACGCTCGCCCTCGCGGCCTACGTGGTGTTCCGCTTCCTGCGCCGGCGCGCGTTCCTGCGCGCCGTGGGCATGGCGCGCATCAGCGTGCCCGAGCTGCGCGAGCTGATGGACGGCTCCTCCGCGCAGCCGGTCGTGATCGACGTGCGCTCCGACGTCGGCCGCTCGCTCGATGCGCGGCGCATCCCCGGTGCGTTGGGCTGGGAGCTGGGTGCGTTGAAGAGCCGATACGGCGAGCTGCCGCAGGATCGCGAGATCGTGCTGTACTGCAACTGCCCGAACGAGGCGACGGCGGCGGTCGCGGCGCAGTTGCTGGCCTCGCACGGCTTCCTGCGCGTGCGGCCGCTGGCCGGCGGGCTCGAGGCGTGGCTCGCGGCGGGGCATGCGTTCGATGAGCACCCGGGCGTGGTCGAGCAGACGGGTGAACCGGCGCCGGTGGCGTCGGCTTAACCCAAATCCGTTCGCCCTGAGCCTGTCGAAGGGCTGGTGCATCAACCACCAGGGCTTCGACAGGCTCAGCCCGAACGGCTGGGGATCAGTTTCCCGTTCGCGCTGAGGTATCGAAGCGCCGGGCCCCACGGGCATTCGAGCGGGGCCAGCTCTTGCATATGATCCCGCCATGACCCCGCTGGCCTCCCTGCAGGATGCCCTAGGCGCCGCCGGCCGCTATGGCGTGCAGGCCAGCGTGCGCTGGTCGACGAGCTGGTGGCAGGTGGTGCAGGTCGGCGCGCTGGTGCTGGTGCTCGCGATGTCGCCGTCGACCTACCAGCGCGGCAACCGGCGCGCGCTCGCGTTCCACATCGTCACGGGCACCGCGCCCATCGTCGCGTGGTTCGCCGTGCTGTCGGCACTGGTCAGCCTCGTGCTGATCCGCATCGTCATCGTCACCGCGGCGAGCTACGGCCTGACCCAGTACGCGCTCGAGATGGTCGTGCGCGTGCTGGTGCTCGAGCTGATCCCGCTGACCGCGGCGCTGTTCGTCGCGCTGCGCGTCACGGTGCCCAGCGGCGCCGAGCTCTCGCGCATGCACGCGCGCGGCGACCTCGCGCGCATGCAGTCGCGCGGCATCGACCCGGTGCGCCATGAGCTGATGCCGCGCGTCGTCGCCGGGATCGTCGCGGTCGCGCTGCTCGCCGCGCTGAGCTGCCTGATCGCGCTGGTGCTCGCCTACGTCTCGCTGTACGGCCTGACGGCCGGCGCGTTCCCCGGCTTCACGCGTGTGATCGGGCAGATCTTCAACCCCGGCGTGATGCTGATCCTCGCGGTGAAGACGCTGCTGTTCGCGTTCGCCGCGTCGCTGATCCCGGTGGGCGCGCTGCTGCGCGGCCCGCGGCCCGACGTCACGCGCACCAGCGCCGCGCTCGACAGCCTGATGCGCATGTTCCTCGCGATCCTGCTGATCGAGATCGGCGCGCTCGTGGGCAACTACACATAAACCAAAGGACCACCGCGCACGACGACGACACGCCCATGGACACCCCGCCCCCCGCCGCCTCGCCGCCGCTTCCATCCCCCCCGCCGCCGCCCGCGCCCGGCGCCGACAACACCTTCTCGGTCCACCACGTCGAGGCCAAGGCCTCGCTGCTGCTGCTCGCGCTGCTGCTGATGGTGCTGGGCGCCGTCGGCTACCTCGCGTATGCGCGCGGTGCGTTCGAGAGCACGCAGACGCTGGTGCTGGTCAGCGACGATTCGGAGGGCGTGGGCGTCGGCATGGACCTGACCTTCGCCGGCTTCCCGATCGGCCGTGTCAAGCGCATCGAGCTCGCGCCCGACGGCAATGCGCGCATCGTCATCGACGTGCCGCTGAAGGACGCGCACTGGCTGCGCGAATCGAGCATCTTCACGCTGGTGCGCGGCGTCGTCGGCAACACCAACATCCGCGCCTACAGCGGCGTGCTGACCGACCCGCCGCTGCCCGAC